>NZ_JACLQK010000016.1:0-53437 GCF_016648645.1 Streptococcus sp. 22.1
TCTTCATAAGTCAATTTCATAATAAAAACACCCCAAAAGTTAGATTTTTTCTGTCTAACTTTTGGGGTGCAGTTCATCTGAGTCTTTTTTTGCTTTAGGCTGGTTTAAGTTGAGTTTGCTATTCTATGGTTAAGAAAAAAGATACAGGAGTCAGACTATGGTTAAAAAGCGTTTTTTTTATAGGATTTAATGGTATTCTTCTAGCCTTATTTCTAGATATTTGTCTTTTAATTATCATTCGTACAGTGGATCATCACGGCCATTTTCAATCAGCAACAGATAAATGGGAAACTTTGCTTTATGTTTTAGGAATTTATTTTAGTTTTCTCCTTTTTGAAGTAATTTTTTATCTTATTCTGAAACACCGTAGAAATAAACAAGTTTTGGAACAGGTCTTATAAAGGCCTGTCTTTTTGTGTTCAGTGGTAGTGACATTTATGTCACTATTTTTTTGAAAAGGGAGAACTTATAATGACCTTATACCCAAATCCACTAGGTCTCCAAGACGACTAAATCTTTGTATAGTCCAAGTGGTTATTGCTGTATTTATTTTTGAAAAGAAAGGAGAAATAAGAATGCGAACTAAGGCATATGGTGAAGAGCTCAATGCTGAAACCTTAGAAAATGTTACAGGGGGTGGTTTTGTATCTAAACCTCAAACCTTACCTGAACGATTGGGTTGGAACAAATGGTGGTTGAAAAGAAGACCTCCTTATGGCGATTAGAAGTTACCATGAGTACCAAATATGGGAAAGAGAAATATGGATAAACAGAAGAATAATCTTATTAGAAGTTTAAGCATTGTTATCGTGATCGTCTGGCTATTTATTGTGATCATAAATGCTACACTAAGTTTCACCGAAGGCGTTGCCTTTATTGACCATTGTCTCGTTTGGTCAACTTTTTCACTAGCTTTTTCTTTGTTTGCGCTTAGAGTAGCGAGTAAGGATAAGGAGAAATGATTTTCTCTGCTGATTATTATAGTCTTAGGTTGAGTTTATTTGCTTAGCCTTTTCTTTTTATCTTTAATCCTATGGAATAGTGACATCTATGTCACTATTTTTTATTTCGTTAAGCTCTTATAATGAAGTCATAGCTTGGACTTAGTTGTTAAAGTGCTAATTAAATAGAAAAAGGAGAGAAACATGGTAATTAGTGTCATGGTACCCTTGCTTTTGTTAATGGGTAAAAAGTAAGATGTCACACGGTAAACAAATAAGGAGAATACATGAAGAAAATACAATTTATTTTGATGGCGAGTTTTGTTTTAGGTACTTGCCAGTTGGCGGTGCTTAGTGGAGCAGCGGATGAGTTAGATGTTAAGGAATCTACAGTCGAATTATCCAATAATTCTGTTGAGAATGGTGAAGTAGAGAATGTGGAAGTTTCTTCTGAAACAGCTTCTCAACAGGTAGCTGAGAAAGTTGAATCTATTAGTGAGACAAAGGAAAATTCGCTTCCTCAATCATTACAGACAGGAGTGGTTGAGACAGAAGTAAGGTCCGAAGAGATCTCGGTTGAAACTTATGAAAAGAATCTTGAAAACCTGAAGCCAGTCTCTTATAGTGATGTCACAAATATGTTGACTGAAGATGGCGGGGACCATATCCTTTATGTTGGCCGGCCAACCTGCTACTATTGTCGTCAAAATTCTCCGGTTTTGAAGGATTTCAATACCCTGATTGATGGTCAGCTTCTTTATTACAATACAGATTCAGATCAGTTGGACCGTGAGTCTCGTAAAATACTATTTGATAAGTTAGGAATTCCAGGGACTCCAAGTGTCATTCGTCTCAAAAATGGTCAATTGGTTTCTGGCTATCTTGGCAGTGCTCCAGATGCCCGAGCTATTTATCAGGCTGTTTTCAAGGAAGAAACTGAGAAAACAGAGGCACCAGAGGGAACAGAAGTAGTAGAGAAGGTGGAAAATCCCTTACCTGAGTCCCCTTCTGAAGATACTATCAAGGATAGTGATAAGGATGTAATTAATCATACTGAAGGGTCTGTTACTAGCCTAATGTCTCAAATTAAGCAAGTTTTTAGGAATCTAACAGATCTGCTTATAAGTCTTTTAGGGAAATTTATCTAACAGACTATTTTCTAAGTTGGAGAATAAAAGAATTTATCAAATATGATTTCATCTGACTTGGTCTAAGGTCATTTCTTCGTGTATCATAAGCGATTGGGCTAGTTATTTAAACAAAGAAAGGTAAATACATGACAGTACTAGCGGTGAAAGGCTTAACCTATAGTTTTGGAAAGCAAACCGTTTTGGATAATATCTCGTTCACGTTAGAGAAGGGGGATATTGCTGGTTTGATTGGTAATAATGGTGCAGGGAAGACGACCCTGATGAAACTAGTTTCGGGTATCTTGGCAGGACCCAAGGATATTATTGACTTAAAAACAAAAACAGTAGGAGCCTTGATTGAAGCTCCAGCCCTATATCCCAATATGACTGTTGAAGCTAACCTTAAATTTTATTGTAAATTGTACAGTAAAGATTACGCGTTGATTGACCGTTATAAAGACGAGTTGGAGGTGGCGGCCTATATTAAACGCAAAGCTTCCAAATTGTCTTTGGGAATGAAGCAACGTGTGGGTTTGTTTATCGCCTTAATTGCTTCAGATGAACTCATCCTTCTTGATGAGCCTACAAATGGTTTGGATCCTAATGGAATCAACAGTCTCCTCACATTAATTAAAAAGTTAGCTAAAAACCATGGTCTAACCTTTATTATCTCAAGTCATATCCTGTCTAATCTTGAACAGGTTTGTACGAAAAATTATTTGTTGAAGAATCATAAGCTGATTTACTTAGATGACAGTGATAATGTCAAATATAAGATTTATACTGAGGATTTAAGTTTGAAGTCATTAATGACCCTACTCAAATTAAATGGTATATCTTTTGAACGACAAAAGCATGACATCTTAGTCAAAGGGTTGGCAGCTGTTAAGCAGGTTATGGATCGGGAGGGGATTCCTTTTACTTATGAAAAAGAAGGATTAAGTGAGGTGCTATTCAATGAAAAGTAAATTGAGAACGGTATTTTTAAAGCAGGAATGTATGACAAGAAGCGTCTTTATTTGTCTTGGATTGGTAGCATTGATTGGTGCAATTGTCATCTTTTGTGATGGCTATAAGGGAGCTTACCTTGGGGCATCTGCGATTATTGCCAGTTATTCTTTTATCGTGGATATCGTCTTTGCTTATCTAGCAGTATCTAGTCTTGGACGAGAATTTCAGAATCGAACAATTAATATGATTCGGGTATCTTCCTTATCTGGATGTGAGGTCATTCTTCGAAAACTCTTAAGTTTCCTTGTGTTGTCTATAGTCGCCGCGACTATTTTGGTTTTAGAGTTAGCTTTTTATAAGTATTCTGTGCAACATGTGGAATTTCCTTTGTGGGATTATATCAGAAACATCTATATTGATTTTCTACTCTATGGAGCCTTTATTTATATGATTTCCTCTTTGCTTGTCTTGTTTGTGAAGAATACCTTAACGGCCTTTGTAACGGCTTACTTTGGAGTAACAGGAATGACTTTCTTCACGCTCTATTTGGCTAGTTTAGGGGATATCATGACTAAGCTGATGACTTATGTGCCATTTAGTTTTATGCGAGCAGTCTTTACTAGTGGTCAAGGGTTCTTTAATCTTCGCGAAGCCTTTGTTTTGTTTGTTTGGACTTTGGTTTTGCTCCTTTTTATGCCAACTATCTACGAAAAGCGAGCCTTTGTATAATGCTAATAAACTCAGAGTTTCATCTGGCTTTTTCTTTATGACATCAAAAAAACAATCTAAAATGTCAATTTAATCCTTTAAAGTCTGAAAATTTGGTATAATTAACCTAAAATACCAAAGGAGTAATTCATAATGCAACGTAGACTTGAACGATTTGATGCCAAACTTTCCCAATCAGGCCTTGATGCCTTGTTGGTGACAGGACAAAAAAATATCTATTATTTAACAGATTTCTGGGGGACAAATGCGACTGTCTTCATTACTAAGAATCGTCGCCTCTTCTTAACGGATTCACGTTATACCCTCATTGCCAAACAATCTGTGCATGGCTTTGATATTATCGAAAGTAAGGATCCACTTAAGGATATTGTTAAAATTATCGAGGCTGATAACCTTGAAACAATCGGTTTTGATAATCAGGTGTCATTTGCTTACTACCAAGGTCTTCAAGCGATTTTTGAAGGCTACACTTTGTCACCACAAAGCAACTTCATGGAAGAGTTGCGTATGATCAAGGACGAAAAAGAATTGGCAACTATCCGTAAGGCTTGTTCTATCTCAGACCGTGCCTTTACAGATGTGCTTGATTTCATTAAACCAGGTCAAACAACAGAGCTACAAGTAGCAAACTTCTTAGATTTCCGTATGCGCGAGTACGGAGCTTCAGGGATTTCCTTTGAGTCTATCATTGCTTCAGGCTACCGTTCAGCTATGCCTCACGGGGTTGCTTCAGAAAAGGTTATTCAATCTGGTGAGACCTTGACTATGGACTTTGGTTGTTACTACAACCACTACGTTAGCGATATGACTCGTACTATCCATATTGGTGACACTACTGATGAGGAGCGTGAAATTTATGATATCGTTCTACGTTCTAATCAGGCCTTGATTGACGCGGCTAAGGCTGGCATGACACGCCGTGACTATGATAAGGTTGCGCGTGATGTTATTGTCGAAGCGGGATACGGTGATTACTTTACACATGGTATCGGACACGGTATCGGTCTTGACATTCACGAGATTCCTTACTTTGGTAATTCTGATGAAACTATCGAAGCTGGCATGGTCTTGACGGACGAGCCAGGTGTTTATTTGGCTGATAAATATGGTGTTCGTATCGAAGATGACATCATTATCACAGAGAATGGTTGTGAATTGATTACCCTTGCGCCTAAGGAATTGATTGTTCTCTAAGATTTGGAGGAATACTTTATGCCAAACCGTTTATCTTGGCAAGATTATTTTATGGCTAATGCAGAGCTGATTTCTAAGCGTTCTACGTGTGATCGTGCCTTTGTTGGGGCTGTTTTAGTCAAGGACAAGCGTATTATCGCTACAGGTTATAACGGCGGGGTTTCTGAGACTGATAACTGTAACGAAGTAGGTCACTACATGGAAGATGGTCATTGTATTCGTACGGTACACGCAGAGATGAATGCCCTTATCCAATGTGCCAAAGAGGGGATTTCTACCAAAAATACAGAGATTTATGTGACGCATTTTCCTTGTATCAACTGCACCAAAGCTCTCTTGCAAGCTGGTATCGTAAAGATTACTTACAAGGCCAATTATAGACCGCACCCATTTGCGATTGAGTTGATGGAACAAAAGGGTGTTTCTTATTTGCAACATGATGTCCCAGAGGTTCACTTAGGAATGGATGACTAGTTTGTTCTTTGAAAAAAGCCTGAGGATTGGGTTTGAATCTATAAAACATTTGAGCCATGCTGTCATTTATGGTAGAATAAACTGATAATAATTTTTTACAAAGAGGTATTTAATAATGATTGAAGCAAGTAAACTCCGTGCGGGTATGACTTTCGTAACTAACGATGGCAAATTGATCAAAGTTCTTGAAGCTAGCCACCACAAACCTGGTAAAGGTAATACAATCATGCGTATGAAATTGCGTGATGTTCGCTCAGGTTCAACTTTTGATACTAGCTACCGTCCAGAAGAAAAATTTGAACAAGCAATCATCGAAACAGTACCAGCACAATACTTGTACCAAATGGATGATACTGCATACTTCATGAACACTGAAACATATGACCAATATGAAATTCCAGTAGCCAACGTTCAAGAAGAATTGAAATTTATCCTTGAAAACTCAGAAGTAAAAATCCAATTCTACGGAACAGAAGTTATCGGTGTGCAAGTACCAACAACTGTTGAATTGACTGTTACTGAAACACAACCATCAATCAAGGGTGCAACAGTTACAGGTTCAGGTAAACCTGCAACACTTGAAACTGGTCTTGTGGTTAACGTTCCAGACTTTATCGAAGCTGGTCAAAAATTGGTTATCAACACAGCTGAAGGTACTTACGTATCACGTGCCTAAGCCCGACTAAGTCTTTCAAACCATTGGTTTGAAGGCTTTATTTTCCAAACTAACGGAAAGGAAACATGCGATGACTACAGAAAATATCGGTGAAATTGTAATTGCCCCTCGCGTGCTCGAAGTGATTACAGGTATCGCTGCAACTAAAGTGGAAGGTGTTTACGCCCTTCAAAATAAAAATGTTACGGATAGTCTCAGCAAAACAAGCTTGGGACGTGGTGTTTACCTCCGAACAGAAGAAGATGGTACTGTAAATGCTGATATCTACGTTTCACTTCAGTATGGGGTTAACGTACCAGCGGTTTCAATTGAAATTCAAAAGGCTGTTAAAGCAGCTGTCTATGATATGGCAGAAGTGGCAATTTCAGAAGTCAACGTTCACGTTGAATCTATTGTTACTGAAAAGTCACAAAAACCAGACTTGGCTGAATTGTTTAACGAGGATTTTTTGAATGACTAATATCTTTAAAGATTCACGTCGTGACCTTCGTGAGCGTGCTTTTCAAACGCTTTTTGCCCTTGAATTTGGTGGTGAAGCTCTGGAACAAGCACATTTCGCTTACACTTATGACAAGCCAATTGACGAAGAAACTGAAGTTGATGTACCAGCCTTTCTCCTTAGCCTAGTAACAGGCGTCCGTGAAGAGTTGGCTCAACTTGATAGTCAAATTGAAGAAAAATTGAAAGAAGGTTGGAGTCTCTCACGTTTGATTGTGACAGATCGTACCCTCCTTCGTTTAGGACTTTATGAAATCACGTCATTTGAAGAAACACCAGGACGTGTGGCTATCAACGAAATCATTGAAATCGCTAAAAAATATTCTTATGAAACATCTGCTAAGTTCATTAACGGTGTACTTAGTCAGTTCGTGACAGATGAAGCATAAGCAAAAGAAGTTGAACACTATTTCAACTTCTTTTTTCTACAAATTTAACAAGAAAAAAAGTCGCAAGCGGAGATTTCTTGCGACTTTTATTTATATACTACCACCGGCAATCAAATTTACTGGAAGCACGTAATCACGATTAACTGTTTTGCCTTTAATTTTCTTGAGAAGAATTTCGACACAAAGCTTAGCGATTTCATCTAAAGGTTGTTGGATGGTTGCTAGCTCTGGGTAGAAGTGACGGATAAAGGCAGTACCGTCATAACCGATGATTTTAAGGTCATCAGGGATAGAAAGTTCCAATTGTCTAACTACCTTCATAACCAAGATAGCTGTTAAATCGTCCGAAACAAAGATGCCATCTGGCTTTTCACGAGAAATGATAGATTTGATTTCTAATTCTCGTCGCATGAGAGACAAATCGTTTGGAACGGGACAGATAATACCTTTTTTGTCCAACTCATAATTAAAACCTAGTTGACGAAGTCCTGTTGGAGAATCCGAATTATCATAGCCTGTAATCATGACAATGCGTTGACAGCCAGCCTTGACCATAGCTCTTGCGGCTAACTTGCCACCTTCAAAGTTGTCAGACGAAACAATAGGAATCTTTGGGGCGAGATTACGGTCGAAGGCAACGATGGGAGCTTCAACCTTCTCATAATCCTCAATACCAAGATTGTGACTAGACGAGATGATGCCGTCACATTGGTTGGCGGCAAGCATCTCCAAATAGTCTCTCTCCTTGTTAGGATCATGCTCACTATTACAAATAATGGTTTTATAGCCTTGCTTAAAGAGTTCATCCTCAAGACGTTCAATAAGTTCGGCATAAAATACATTGGAAATATTTGGGAAAATCAAGCCAACGAGTTTGGCCGACTTTCCTTGAAGACCTCGAGCTAAATTATTAGGTTTATAGTTGAGTTCTTGCATAGCAGCGTGAACTTTGTCAATGGTCTTCTGTGAGAGGTAGCCCTTTTTGTTTATGACGCGAGAAACTGTGGTTGGGCTCACACCAGCCAGTTCGGCAACGTCAGTAAGCTTTGCGACCATAAATCACCTTAGTATTTCAAGTCGAAGTAGTGTCCAGAAACGTTCCCTGATGTCACTTTGATACCAGTTTGTTCTGCACTTGGGAAGACGCGGCTAGTGAAGACTTTTTCACCTTTGTTGAAGAAAATTTCAACGATTGAATTGTCTACAAAGATGTTTGCTGTTGCAGCTTGACCGGCATCAAGAGTACATTCACGACTTGTGCCAAAGTCAGTCGCATATTGTTCACCAGCTTTAGAACGGTCAAGGATAACTTTTCCGTTTTCAGTATCAACTGTAAGTGACAAGCCATTTCCTTCTTGGTCTGCGAAGAGGACAAGTTCTGTTTGAGTGTTAGCTTCAAAGTTAAGTTCAAGCTCGTAAGTGTTAGTTGTTGCCGTTTTTTCAGAGAAATCTTCTTGGCTAGCACGTAAGCTTGTAATGGCTTCGACTGGATATTGGTAGAGTTTGCCATCTTTAATAGACAATTCTTTAACCAAGCTCATAGCCCCTTGGTAGTCGTATTTGTCAGTTGGATAGTCCACATCTGGAAGACCGATCCAGCTGACAATAAGGGCACGACCATCTGGAGTATTAAAGCCTTGAGTTGCATATGCTTCAAATCCGTAGTCCAAGTTGATAATTGGTGTGCCATCAACGAGGGCAGGTTTTTCTGTGTCGAAATCTTGGAAAATCTTATAAGTGTTAGGGTAGATGTTACCGTAGTCAAGTTCAGCTTTATCGAGACCTTGTGGGCTATAAAGAAGAACAGGTTTGCCATCTACAAAGACAAGGTTAGGACACTCAATCATGTACTCTGACCCAGTGCCACCAAAGTCAAGATTACCAACCTCAACCCAGTTTTCGACATCATTGTCTACTGCCTTGTAAAGTTTGATATAACCTTGTTTATCGTGGTTTTGAGCACCTACGATAGCGTAGAATTGTCCCTTGTAATCGAAGATTTGAGGGTCACGGAAGTGCCCAGTAGCGTCAGCAGGTTGTTTGATAAGAACCTTGTCGAATTTTTCGATTTTGCCGTCTTTATCCATCCAAGCGCCGATTTGACGTGGGTCACGAATCCAGTTTTCATCACGAACGTTCCCAGTATAGAAGATAAAGAGTTTATCACCGATTTGATAAGCAGAACCTGAGTAGGCACCGTGGCTATCATTTTCATGGTCTGGCAAGAGTTTGACACCAGTTTCTGTAAAGTGAACCAAATCTTCAGTTTCAGTATGCACCCATTGTTTCAAACCATGAGCAGCTCCAAATGGCCAACTTTGGTAGAAAAGTTGGAACTTACCATTAAAGTAAGAAAAACCGTTTGGATCATTAAGAAGCCCTGTTTCTGGTTCGATATGGTAACTTGCACGCCAAGGTGATTTAGCGACATTTTCTCTAATCTTTGTTTTTTCTTCGTTTGTCCAATCTGCGTATGGACGGTAACGAACTTCTGTTGGTAGATTCATATTTAGTAATCTCCTAATCTATTTGTTAGTAATATAGTAAACGTTTTACCTAGAAAAATCAACGATTTATCACAAAAAATAAAAAAATATGCTAAACGGTTGACATATGGCAGAAAGATGCTAAAATAGTTATCGTAAAGAAAAGCTAAACGCTTTCATACCAAATTTTATTAAGGAGAATTTTGCAAATGGATAACAAACAAATTGCAAAAGAAGTCATCGATGCCCTCGGTGGACGTGAAAACGTCAACAGTGTTGCTCACTGTGCGACTCGTCTACGTGTGATGGTCAAAGATGAAAACAAAATCAATAAAGAAAAGGCTGAGAACATTGAAAAAGTTCAAGGTGCTTTCTTTAACTCAGGTCAATACCAAATGATTTTTGGTACAGGTACTGTTAATAAGATTTACGACGAAGTCGTTGCTCAAGGTCTTCCAACAGCATCTAAAGACGAACAAAAAGCAGAAGCTGCTAAACAAGGTAACTGGTTCCAACGTGCTATCCGTTCATTCGGTGACGTTTTCGTTCCATTGCTTCCAGCAATCGTAGCGACTGGTCTTTTCATGGGTATCCGTGGAGCAATCAATAACGATACAGTTCTTGGTTTGTTCGGTACAACATCAAAAGCTTTTGCTGCTACTGATTTCTATACTTACACAGTTGTATTGACAGATACAGCCTTCGCCTTCTTCCCAGCCTTGATTTGTTGGTCAGCCTTTAACGTATTTGGTGGTTCACCACTTCTTGGTTTGGTTCTTGGTTTGATGATGGTTAACAACGCCCTTCCTAACGCTTGGGATGTTGCATCAGGTGCTGCTAAACCAATTTACTTCTTTGATTTTATTCCAGTAGTAGGTTACCAAAACTCAGTGCTTCCAGCCTTCTTCGTAGGTTTGCTTGGTGCTAAGTTCGAGCAATGGGTTCGTAAATGGGTTCCAGACGTTCTTGACCTTCTCTTGCGTCCACTTATCGTCTTCGCAGTAATGTCAGCTTTGGCCCTCTTTATCATTGGTCCTGTCTTCCATACTGTTGAAAGCTATGTTCTTGCTGCTACAGAATGGATTCTTAACTTGCCATTTGGTCTTGCTGGTCTTGTTCTTGGTGGAGTTCACCAAGTTATCGTCGTTACAGGGGTTCACCACGTCTTTAACTTGCTTGAAGCTAACCTCATTGCTAATACTGGTAAAGACCCACTTAACGCTATCATCACAGCTGCTATGACTGCCCAAGCTGGTGCGACACTTGCAGTGGGTGTTAAAACTAAAGATGCTAAATTGAAAGCACTTGCTTTCCCTGCAACTCTTTCAGCGGTACTTGGTATCACTGAACCAGCTATCTTCGGGGTTAACCTTCGTTTCGGTAAACCATTTATCATGGGTCTTATCGCTGGTGCTGCTGGTGGTTGGTTGGCCTCAATCCTTAACCTCGCTGGTACAGGATTTGGTGTAACAATCGTTCCTGGTACTCTTCTTTACCTTAACGGTCAAGTGCTTAAGTATGTGATCATGGTACTTGTAACACTTGCTCTTGGTTTTGCTCTTACTTGGATCTTCGGTTACAAAGAGGAAGAAGTTGAAGCTCAAAAAGAAGTTGTTGCTGAAGATATTGCATCTGCAGAATCAGCTCCAGTTGCATTGCAAGCCGAAACAATCGCTGCACCACTTAAAGGTGAAGTTGTAGCTTTGGAAAATGTTAATGACCCAGTCTTCTCATCAGGAGCTATGGGTAAAGGTGCCGCTATTAAACCTTCAGGAAACCAAGTAGTCGCACCATTTGATGGTGAAGTGCAAATCGCCTTCCCAACAGGTCACGCTTACGGTCTTAAATCTGATAAAGGTGCTGAAGTGCTTATCCACATCGGTATCGACACTGTCTCACTTGACGGTAAAGGATTTGATGCTAAAGTTCAAGCAAATCAACGTATTAAAAAAGGTGATGTCTTGGCTACCTTCGATAGCTCAGTAATCACTGAAGCAGGTCTTGACGATACAACTATGGTTATCGTTACAAACACTGCAGACTTCGAAGATGTTTCATCAGTAGCGACTGGTTCAGTTGCTGAAGGTGCAGACTTCATCGCAGTTAAATAATAAGCTAGAAAAGTCGAAGCCAATTCGGCTTTTTTAGTTAAATGGCTCATAAAGAAAAGTATGAAGCAGAGTAGTCTGTACCTCCTTAAACAAGGTCTCATTTAGATTGTCTTTTGCCTAGCTTTTATTTATAATAGTATAAATAGTTATTATTGATCATAAAAGGAGATAGCTTTACCTATGGCTAAACTTTACGGAAGCTTGGAAGCTGGTGGTACAAAATTTGTTTGTGCTGTTGGTGATGAAAATTTCCAAGTCGTTGAAAAAACTCAATTCCCAACAACTACACCTTACGAAACAATTGACCGTACGATTGAATTTTTCAAACGTTATGAAGATCAATTGGCTGGAATTGCAATTGGTTCATTTGGACCAATTGATGTTGATCCAAACTCTGAAACATATGGTTTTGTGACTTCAACACCAAAACCACATTGGTCAAATGTCGACCTTCTTGGTTTGATTGCTAAAGAGTTTAATATTCCTTTCTACTTTACGACTGATGTTAACTCATCTGCTTATGGTGAGACACTTGTTCGTAAAGGTGTTAAGAGTCTTGTTTACTACACTATCGGAACTGGTATTGGAGCCGGTGCTATTCAAAATGGTGAGTTCATTGGTGGTATGGGTCACACTGAAGCTGGTCACGTATATGTACCTCTTCACCCAAATGATGTTTCCAATGAATTTAACGGAACTTGTCCATTCCACCGTGGGTGTTTGGAAGGTTTGGCTGCTGGACCATCACTCGAAGCTCGAACAGGTATTCGTGGTGAATTGATTGATCAGCACTCTGACGTTTGGGACGTCCAAGCTTACTACATTGCTCAAGCTGCTGTCCAGGCAACTGTGCTCTACCGTCCAGAAGTTATCGTCTTTGGGGGTGGTGTTATGGGACAAGAACACATGCTTCGTCGTGTCCGTGAAAAATTCACAGCTCTTTTGAATGGTTACCTTCCAGTACCAGACGTGACTGAGTATATTGTGACACCTGCTGTTTCAGGTAATGGCTCTGCGACACTTGGTAACTTTGCACTTGCCAAAGATGTAGCTGACAAACACTCACGCAAATAAGCAAAATATGTAAAATCGCTTTAAGACATGATCTTAAGGCGTTTTGCTCTATACAGGAGGATGTAATGGAACCTTTATTTTTAGATTCGCCAATGCATGAAAAAATCTGGGGAGGTAATCGACTTAAGACAGAGTTTGGTTACGATATTCCCAGTGAACACACTGGTGAATACTGGGCAATTTCTGCCCATCCTAATGGTGTATCCTATGTCAAAAACGGGAAGTATGCTGGTTTTCATCTGGCAGAACTTTACAAGGATAAACCAGAACTTTTTGGAAATCCCAAGACTAGTGTTTTTCCTTTGTTGACAAAGATTTTGGACGCTAATGACTGGCTCTCAGTACAAGTACACCCTGATGATGCTTATGGACTAGAGCATGAAGGTGAGCTAGGAAAGACAGAATGTTGGTATATTATTGATGCTGAAGAGGGTGCAGAGATTATTTATGGTCACAAGGCTAAGACCAAGGAAGAATTGGCGTCCTTAATTGAAGCAGGTGATTGGGACGGACTTTTGTCGAAAACTCCTGTTAAAAAAGGTGACTTTTTCTTTGTACCAAGTGGTACCATGCATGCTATTGGTCCAGGTATCCTGATCTTAGAGACTCAACAATCTAGCGACACCACTTACCGTGTCTATGATTTTGATCGTAGGGATGATCAGGGCAATAAACGTGAGCTTCATATTCAACAGTCTCTTGATGTCTTGAATTTAGGGGACCCAGAAAATAGCGTCCCAGCAACTGTTAAGACCTTGCAATTAGAGTCGACTTGTTTGACATCAAACTCCTTCTTCACCGTATATAAATGGAAACTCAGTGGCTTGGTTGACTTCAAGCAATCAGCTCCTTATTTGCTTTGTTCAGTACTTTCTGGCAATGGGACTATGACTATCGATTCACGCATTTATTGTCTAAAAAAAGGTGATCACTTCATTCTTCCAAATGATGTGACAGATTGGGAAATTGATGGACAATTGGAGATGATTGTCAGTCACCCTAACGAGGCTTAAGTATGAGTAATGAAAAAGTTTTAGCTGCACTATTTGAGCGTATTGAAATCGGCAAATCCTATTATTTTGAGGGAGCTTACTATCGTCTGAAAGATTATGGAGATCACATTTATGGCTTACAACGGGCCATTCCGGGTATGTGCGGTGAAAAAACGGCCTCCCCTAGCATCAAATTTTACTGGAAAAATGGTGTCTTGGACTATCAATTCTACGTTGATTTTGAAGCTAGCCCTATGATAATGAAGGCCTATAGTAGCACCGACCATGTCTTCTTTGAGCAGGCTTTTGAAAATCTCTTGCATGATTTTGAGGATATCCTAGAGAGCCAAGAGAACTCTAAGAAGTAGTTTTAAAGCATTATTGTCGATATTTTCAGTGAATCTAATAAAAAAGTTTTCGTTTATTTGCAAATCCATTGTGAAAGCCCTTAAACTAGGGCTTTTTTCTTTGTCAATCCTTGAGTGATTTCTTGTTTAAAGGGGGCTTTTGTGGTAAAATATGGAGATAAAGACTGTCGAAAGGAAAAAAGATGGCAAATATATTACGCAAAATCATTGAAAATGATAAAGGCGAAATTAAGAAACTAGAAAAAACTGCCAAGAAAGTCGAGAGCTATGCTGATGCAATGGCGGCTCTTTCAGATGAAGAACTTCAGGCAAAAACAGAAGAATTTAAAAAACGATATCAAAACGGAGAAAGCCTAGACCAACTCTTGCCAGAGGCATTTGCAGTTGTTCGTGAAGGGGCAAAACGTGTCCTTGGACTTTTCCCATATCGTGTGCAAATCATGGGTGGTATTGTTCTTCACCATGGTGACGTCCCAGAGATGCGTACAGGGGAAGGGAAAACCCTGACTGCGACAATGCCTGTTTACCTAAATGCTATTTCAGGTGAAGGTGTGCACGTTATCACCGTTAACGAATACCTTTCAGAGCGTGATGCAACTGAAATGGGTGAGCTTTATAGTTGGCTTGGTTTGTCAGTAGGGATTAACCTTTCAGCCAAATCACCAGCTGAAAAACGTGAAGCTTATAACTGTGATATCACTTACTCAACCAACTCAGAGGTAGGTTTCGACTATCTTCGTGATAACATGGTTGTTCGTAAGGAAAACATGGTACAACGTCCATTGAACTATGCCTTGGTCGATGAAGTTGACTCAGTTCTTATCGACGAAGCTCGTACACCATTGATCGTATCAGGTCCTGTAAGTTCAGAAACTAATCAGTTGTATCATCGTGCGGATGCTTTTGTTAAGACATTAACAGAAGATGATTATGCTATTGATATTCCAACGAAAACGATTGGTTTGAATGACTCAGGTATTGACAAGGCTGAAGAATTCTTCAACTTGGATAACTTGTACGATATTGACAATGTTGCCTTGACTCACTATATTGACAACGCCCTTCGTGCCAACTACATCATGTTGCATGATATCGACTATGTGGTCAGTCCTGAGCAAGAAATCCTTATCGTTGACCAATTTACAGGTCGTACTATGGAAGGTCGTCGTTTCTCAGATGGACTCCACCAAGCCATTGAGGCAAAAGAAGGTGTGCCAGTTCAAGAAGAAACGAAGACATCTGCCTCAATCACTTACCAAAATATGTTCCGTATGTACAAGAAATTGTCAGGGATGACTGGTACTGGTAAAACTGAGGAAGATGAATTCCGTGAAATTTATAACATGCGAATCATTCCGATTCCAACCAACCGTCCAATTCAACGTATTGACCATGATGACCTTCTTTACCCTACCTTGGATGCTAAATTCCGCGCTGTGGTACAAGATGTTAAACGTCGTTATGAAAAGGGGCAACCAGTCCTTGTTGGTACGGTTGCCGTTGAAACATCTGACTTGATTTCTAAGATGTTGGTTGAAGCAGGTATTCCTCATGAAGTGCTTAATGCCAAGAACCACGAAAAAGAAGCGCATATTATCATGAATGCGGGTCAACGTGGTGCCGTTACGATTGCGACCAACATGGCCGGTCGTGGTACCGACATCAAACTTGGTGAAGGGGTTCTTGACCTTGGTGGACTCTGTGTCATTGGTACAGAGCGTCACGAAAGCCGTCGTATCGATAACCAGTTGCGTGGTCGTGCGGGACGTCAAGGGGACCCAGGAGAATCTCAATTCTATCTTTCACTTGAAGACGAATTGATGCGTCGCTTCGGTTCTGATCGTATCAAGCAAGTCTTGGAACGTTTGAATGCTGATGATGAGGATATTGTTATCAAATCACGTATGTTGACACGCCAAGTGGAAGCGGCTCAAAAACGTGTCGAAGGAAATAACTACGATACTCGTAAACAAGTCCTTCAGTACGATGACGTTATGCGTGAACAACGTGAAATCATCTACGCTGAGCGTTATGATGTTATCACAGCGGAACGTGACCTTGAACCTGAGATTAAGGCTATGATTACGCGTACGATTAACCGTACGGTAGATGGTCACAGCCGCAATGATCAAGAGGAAGCTCTTAAAGGTATCTTGAACTTTGCTCGTCAGGCCTTGGTTCCTGAGAATGCCATCTCACTTGAAGATTTACAAGAAGTGGGAGAGGTAACGAAACGTAGTGTTAATTATGACGCTATTAAAGTTTACTTGAATGAGTTAGCAGATGATGTTTATGATCGTCAAATCAAGAAATTGCGTTCAGAGGAAGCTATCCGTGAATTCCAAAAAGTCTTGATTTTGATGGTTGTTGATAACAAGTGGACGGACCACATCGATGCCCTAGATCAATTACGTAATGCCGTTGGTTTGCGTGGTTATGCACAAAACAACCCAATCGTTGAGTATCAATCTGAAGGGTTCAAGATGTTCCAAGATATGATTGGGGCAATTGAATATGATGTGACACGTACAATGATGAAAGCACAAATTCATGAACAATCTCGTGAAAATGTGAATGAACGTGTTTCGACAACAGCAACAGGCAATATCCAGGCCCACCAAGCAGATGCTAATGGTCAAGAAATTGACTTTAGTAAAGTTGGTCGTAATGACTTCTGTCCATGTGGCTCTGGTAAGAAATTTAAAAATTGTCACGGTCGTAAACAATTTTAGGAAAAAAATAGGTAATTATTATGGTTTTTAAAGCAGTAAGTGAAAAAATTGATTTTGATGCAGTTAAAGAATCAACTACATTAACAGGTGAAGCCCTTGCCAAGAAACAAGCTCGTGATAAAGAGCTTGAAGCAATCATCAAGGGTGAAGATGACCGTACGCTTTTGGTTATCGGTCCATGTTCATCTGATAATGAAGAAGCTGTTCTTGATTATGCTCACCGTTTGGCTAAACTTCAAGAAGAAGTTAAAGATAAAGTCTTTATGGTTATGCGTGTCTATACAGCTAAACCTCGTACAAATGGTGATGGCTATAAAGGACTTGTACACCAACCTGATGCTGAAGGGAAACCAAACCTAATTAACGGTATCAAGGCTGTGCGTAACCTTCACTACCGTGTTATCACTGAAACTGGTATCACAACTGCTGACGAAATGCTTTACCCAGAAAATCTTCCTTTGGTAGATGACCTTGTGTCATACATTGCCGTTGGTGCACGTTCTGTAGAAGACCAACAACACCGTTTTGTTGCGTCAGGTATTGATGTTCCAACTGGTATGAAGAATCCAACATCAGGGAACCTTAACGTGATGTTTAACGGTATCTACGCTGCACAAAACAAACAAAACTTCCTCTTTAACGGTGAAGAAGTTGAAACTCCAGGGAACCCATTGGCACACGTTATTCTTCGTGGTTCAACGAATGAATATGGTAAAAACGTGCCTAACTTCTACTATGATGATGTGCTTGAAACAATCGAACACTATGAACAAATGGGCCTTGAAAATCCATTCATCGTTATTGATACAAACCATGATAACTCAGGTAAACGTTACTTGGAACAAATCCGTATCGTTCGTCAAACCTTGATTAACCGTGATTGGAATGAAAAAATCAACAAAGTGGCACGTGGTTTCATGATTGAATCTTACCTTGAAGATGGCCGTCAAGATGCGCCAGATGTCTATGGTAAATCAATCACTGACCCATGTCTTGGTTGGGATAAGACAGAAGAATTGATTCGTGAAATCCACGATACTTTGTCAAAATAATAAGGTAACAGAAACCATATATGGGGAGTGAACCGTTTGGATGACCAAGCGGTTCGCTCTCTTTTCACAAAGAGAGGAAAATAAATGGGAATTCATCAAAATAGTCCGCTGATTGATGTAGCGGAAGTAAGGAAATTACACGCTCTTACGGGAGACGCTCTAGTAACTAAACAAGCTAATGATGAGGCCTTGGCAAAAATTATCAAGGGTGAGGACAAACGTCTTCTCTTGGTTATTGGTCCATGTTCATCTGATAATGAAGAAGCCGTTCTTGACTATGCTCACCGTTTGGCCAAACTTCAGGAAGAAGTGAAGGACAAAATCTTTATTGTTATGCGTGTTTATACAGCTAAACCACGTACTAATGGAGATGGTTATAAGGGGCTTATCCACCAACCAGATGCAGAGGGTGATGTAGACCTTCTTGCTGGGGTTAAGGCGGTTCGCCACCTTCAGTCACGTATTATTACTGAAACAGGTCTTCCCATCGCTGACGAGATGCTTTATCCGTCAAATCTTTCCTTCTTTGATGATTTGCTTAGCTACCACGCTGTTGGAGCACGTTCTGTTGAGGACCAAGAACACCGCTTTGTAGCTTCAGGTATTGATGTGCCAATTGGCTTGAAGAACCCAACGTCAGGGAATTTGAATGTCATGTTTAATGGTATCTATGCTGCGCAGAACCAACAGCATTTCCTTTACAATGGTGCTGAAGTTAAAACAGATGGTAACCCACTCGCTCACGCTATCCTGCGTGGTGCCAACAATGAAAATGGTCAGAACATTGTCAACTACCATTACGAGGACTTGGTTAAGGCTTTGGACAAGTATAGTGCACTTAATCTGGAAAATCCATTTATCCTTGTTGATACTAACCATGACAACTCAGGTAAAAACTTCATGGAGCAAGTTCGTATTGTGCGTGAAGTCCTTCTTAATCGTGAGTGGGATGAGCGTATCGCGGATACCGTGCGTGGCTTTATGATTGAGTCTTACCTTGAGGATGGTCGTCAGGACACACCTGAAGTTTACGGTAAATCAATCACAGATCCATGTCTTGGTTGGGATAAGACAGATAGCCTTATTCGTGAAATCCACAATCAACTTTCGTTATAATTATGATTTTTGGACATGGTATAGACTTGCAGGAAATTTCAGCTGTAAAAAAGGCTTATGACCGCAATCCACGCTTTGCAAAAAAGGTATTGACACCAAAAGAGTGGGAGCGTTTTGAATCCCTTTCTGGTAATCGTCAGATGTCCTATTTAGCAGGGCGCTGGGCCGGTAAGGAAGCATTTTCAAAGGCTTGGGGTACTGGTATTGGAGCAGTCGGCTTTAAGGATATTGAAATATTGACCAATGACAAGGGAGCTCCAGTGGTGACCCAATCACCTTTTGAAGGCAAGGTTTTTATCTCGATTTCCCATAGCGGTGATTTTGTTCAGGCAAGTGTCATTTTAGAAAAAAACTAAGAGATAGATGTTGGAAGAGGATAGCTTATGATTTCAAGTTTACATCGACCAACCTTGGCAAAGGTTGATCTATCAGCAATTTCAGAAAATATTGAACAAGTGGTTAGTCACATCCCTAAACAGGTAAAGACTTTTGCAGTTGTTAAGGCCAATGCTTATGGTCATGGGGCTGTTGCGGTGGCCAAGCATTTGTCTAAACAGGTAGATGGTTTTTGTGTTTCCAACCTAGACGAGGCACTTGAACTCCGTCAGGCTGGCTTAGAGCAACCGATACTTATTTTAGGAGTCGTCTTGCCAGACGAGGTTCCTTTGGCTATTCAAGAAAACATCACTCTGACGGTAGCTTCGCTTGAGTGGTTGGAAATAGCTAAGAAGCAAGGGCTTGATTTGACTGGTTTGACCTGTCATATTAAGATTGATTCAGGTATGGGACGCATTGGGGTGCGTAGCCAAGGAGATGCAGATAGTTTGATTGCTGGTCTGAAGTCACTTGGTGCGGATGTCGAAGGTATTTTTACACATTTTGCAACAGCTGATGAGGCAGATGATAGTAAATTCAAGCGTCAATTGGCCTTCTTCACGGATTTGGTTAATAACTTGGTGGACCGCCCTCGCTTGGTACATGCTAGCAACTCTGCGACAAGTATCTGGCATGCAGAAACAGTCTTTAATGCGGTACGTCTAGGTGTCGTCATCTATGGTCTCAATCCTAGTGGCAGTGCTTTAGACCTTCCCTATAACATTCGTCCTGCTTTAAGCTTGGAGACAGCACTTGTTCATGTTAAGACCCTGCCAGCAGGTCAAGATGTGGGTTATGGTGCAACGTATACGACGACAGCTGATGAGGTTATTGGAACCATTCCGATTGGCTATGCGGATGGTTGGACCAGAGATTTACAAGGTTTCCACGTTGTTGTGGATGGCCAGCTTTGTCCTATTGTTGGGCGTGTGTCTATGGACCAGATCACTGTTCGACTTCCTAAGGTTTATCCCCTAGGAACTCCTGTCACTCTTATGGGGGAAAATGGGGGAGCAAGCATCACTGCGACAGAGGTGGCTGAAAAACGTGGCACTATCAACTACGAAGTCCTTTGTTTGCTTAGTGATCGTGTACCTCGTAGCTATGACTAATATAAATAAAGAGAAATCCAGTTTGATACTGGATTTTTTGATTTTAGTGAAGACCATTTTCATGTGTTATAATAGCTGATAAGGCTTCCTCTTTCACGAGGAGAAGAACACGATAGAAATGATAGAGGATATGATTCGACTAGATTCACCAATTGCGGATTTGAAAGGTTTTGGTCCTAAGTCCGCTGAAAAATTTACCAAATTAGATTTGCACACGGTTGGGGACCTCTTGCTTTATTTTCCTTTCCGATATGAAGATTTTAAGAGTAAGTCTATCTTTGAACTGATGGATGGCGAAAAGGCTGTTATTACGGGAACGGTGGTGACCCCTGCTAATGTGCAATATTATGGCTTTAAACGTAATCGTCTGAGTTTTAAAATCAAGCAAGGAGAAGCAGTGATTGCCATTAGTTTCTTCAACCAGCCTTATCTTGTAGACAAGATTGAGATGGGGGCAGAAGTGGCTATTTTTGGCAAATGGGACCAGAAGAAGTCTGCAGTGACTGGCATGAAAGTCTTGGCTCAAGTTGAGGACGATATGCAGCCAGTCTATCATGTGGCCCAGGGTGTTAGTCAGGCCCAGCTGATAAAGGCTATAAAGGCAGCTTTTGATAGTGGGGCCTTGAATTTGTTGGAGGAGAGTCTCCCACAGGTGCTTATGGACAAGTATCGTCTCATGGGACGCCAAGAGGCTGTGCGTGCCATGCATTTTCCGAAAGATTTGGCTGAATATAAGCAGGCTCTACGTAGGACCAAGTTTGAGGAGCTCTTTTATTTCCAGATGAATTTACAGGTACTGAAGGCTGAGAATAAGTCCGAAACCAATGGTCTAGCAATTGCTTACGATGAAGCTAAAATCAAAGACAAAATTGCAGAATTACCATTTCCCTTGACAGAAGCCCAACAGCGCAGTTTATCGGAAATCCTAGCTGATATGAAATCTGGGGCTCATATGAACCGTCTCTTACAAGGAGATGTGGGCTCAGGGAAAACAGTTATCGCTAGCCTTGCCATGTATGGAGCCTATACGGCAGGCTTGCAGTCTGCCCTCATGGTACCGACGGAAATCTTAGCAGAGCAGCACTATCAAAGTTTACAGGGGCTTTTTCCTGAGCTAGAGGTAGTGCTCCTAACTTCTGGGATGAAGGCGGCGGACAAAAAAGTAGCTCTTTCCAAAATCGAATCTGGGGAGGCTCAGATGATCGTGGGGACTCACTCACTGATTCAGGATGCTGTGACTTATCACAGGCTTGGGCTAGTCATTACTGATGAACAGCACCGTTTTGGGGTTAATCAACGTCGTATTTTCCGTGAGAAAGGTGACAATCCTGATGTCCTTATGATGACAGCGACACCTATCCCTAGGACCTTGGCGATCACTGCCTTTGGAGAGATGGATGTGTCAATCATTGACCAGATGCCGGCTGGACGTAAGCCCATTATTACCCGTTGGGTTAAACATGAGCAACTAGATACCGTACTGACTTGGATCAAGGGCGAGTTGGACAAAGATGCTCAGGTCTATTTTATTTCACCTCTGATTGAAGAGTCTGAGGCTCTCGATTTGAAAAATGCGGTGGCCCTTCATCAGGAACTCACAGATTTCTTTGGTGATTCAGCTACAGTAGCTCTGATGCACGGTCGCATGAAAAATGATGAAAAAGACCAAATTATGCAAGATTTCAAGGATAAAAAATCTCAGATTTTAGTATCAACTACAGTTATCGAAGTGGGGGTTAACGTGCCAAATGCTACGGTTATGGTCATTATGGATGCCGACCGCTTTGGACTTAGCCAGCTTCACCAACTTCGTGGACGTGTAGGTCGTGGCCATAAGCAGTCCTACTGTGTTTTAGTGGCTAATCCTAAAAATGATACCGGGAAAAAACGCATGCAGGCCATGTGTGAGACTACGGATGGTTTTGTTCTAGCAGAAGAGGACCTTAAAATGCGTGGTTCAGGAGAAATCTTTGGAACACGTCAGTCAGGAATTCCTGAATTTCAAGTGGCTGATATTGTGGAAGACTATAATATCCTAGAAGAAGCAAGGCGTGTGGCCAGCCAAATTGTATCTGACCCTAACTGGCGCGAGAATCCTGATTGGCAGGTGCTAGGAGCTCATTTGAGAAGCCAAGGCGAGTTTGATTGAGGAGGGAACCCATGAAAAAGAAACGGTTAAAAATCGATTTTTTTGCTATCTTGCATCCCTTATTTCTTATGATGTTAGGTCTCCTGTTTTATTTTTTCGCCTTCATCTTGATTTGGTTTATTACCGAATTGGCAAAGCTGATAGAAGGAAAGACGGACTTTCATACCCTATATTTTTATTCACTTCTTATCTCTCTAGCTTGTTCGATATTACTGATTATGTACGTCGCGGGTTTTATAGCTCAGCTGATTATACATATACAGCATCAAAAGGAAAGGACGCTTTTGCCGGTCTGGTGTATGCTTACGGCTGTACTGATGCTTGTGCCCCTATTCGAAGATTTTAGTATCTTAGGCTCGTCCTGGAATTTTAAAGGGTATTTTCTTTCCATAGTTGCTTACATTGCCTATCTCTTTACAAAGCTACCCAAGGTTATTGAAAGTTACCGCTATCATGCGACAATTCGCTATGCCGTTTGGGTGGCTCTGGTCTTGGGGAATCTTTTATCCATGCTTTAGACAGAAAAACTCTCAGTAAACTTACTGAGAGTTTTAAGTTTCCTTCAAGCTTATTACAAGCTTTCTTTAAGTTAGGACACCTATAATAAAACCATCAAAACGAGATAGGTTTTGATAATAAAACGTTTTGGCTTAGCCAAACCATTCCTACGAAGGAGGACAAAACAATGACAGTAAAAATTAAAGTAACCTACAACCGAAATTTCCAGAAGCATCCTCAAGACTTTAAGGTTTATCAAAACTAGTATTGATGCTAGGAAGAGGCTAAATTTACCCATATTCTACAACTTTCATCCCTCATTTTCCAAAATCCCTTTTTTCCTTTTTTTCATAACGTAGAATCCCTCTTCTTAAACTCATAAAAAGTCTAGACGGAAGCATGACCAGTCTAGGCGATTAACATAAGTAAGCTAACCAGTTGAGATTTTCTTGACTGGTTTTTATTTTTTGAATTTTAGATAAAAAATATCGAAAAACGATAAAAATGTGTTGACAAGGAGAAATAAAGAGTGTAATATATAATTATCGATAAACGATAATAAGTTTTCGATAAAGATAATCTTATTCGCGAAAAAGAGAAATTATATACCAAAAACTATTTAATAAAGGAAATACTTATCATGAAAACACTTAAATCAATCATCAACGCAGTTCTTATTCTTCTTATGGCAATCTACGGTCTTGCAATGCTTGCTTTACTTATCCTTCCTTTTGTTGATGTGACTAATCTTTTCCCAGGTGCTGAGGTTCATTACCTTTCTGGATGGGGTTACTGGCTTGTATCAGAGTTACAATTTGCCTTCTATCTTGCCTTGATTTGTCTCCTTCGTAAAGAGTTTAAAGACTTTACTTGGAAGGCATTTTGGACAGAAGATTTTTCTCTCTTCTTGAAAAAGGCTGCTCTTCTAACCTTTGTGCCATCAGCCTTGAATATCTTCTTACAGTTGGGAACGACTAATCACCTTGTAGTGGACTTCAGCACATCAGTCTGGCTCCTCTTGGTCTCTCTAGCTTGTGATGCTGTTCGTCTTCGTAAGGGACAAACAGCTGTCAAATAATTGAATGTATCTTAGTTGAAAAGTAATAAAATCTTATCTATAAACTAGTATTTTATATTGATATTCGATATAATTGATACTGTTAATAGTTAGCTAATGATTTAGAATGAGGTCAAGGCCTCCTAGAGGCACCTTGGCTTTTTCTAGTCTATGCTCAAAGAAATCAAATGAATTTACAATCGAGGTAACACATGACAACTATCTTATTTTATTTTTTAATCATCCTAGCCTTGGCTGGCTCTAGTTATTATGGTTGGAGATCTGCCAAAAGTGCTAAAAATCGTCAGGAGACACAAGAACAAAAACGTCTGCGTAGTGTTCTCCTGTTCGTTAATGTCCTCCTTTTTGCGGGCTTTTTAAGTCTTGTTATTACCATTCTTAATGATGCCTTTATCTTGAGCGGTCATGAAGGACTCTTACAACAAGGTTTGCGTATGCTTCTCGGCTCAGGAGTTACTGTAACAAGCAAGGGCCCTAGTCTGACAATTTTTACAGCAATCATTGATTTCCTTCGTATGGTAGTCAACATAGGTTTCTTGTTGTGCCTACGTGCCTTTCTGATTAACCTTTATCGTTCTGATATTTTCATCGCTAAAAATGCTAAGTTGGTTCGTTGGTCAGCGCATTTGCTAGTCCTTGGGACCTTTATCAATAATGGTATTTTTACGTTTGGAACAGGCAACCAGAGTTATAGTTTCTTTAACATCAGTTATTTGCTAGTTAGCTTTGTCCTCTATGCTGTCGCTATGATTTTGACTAAGGCTAATGCCATTGCTGAGGAAAATGAGTATACGATTTAGGAGGGGCTTATGATTATTGTCAATTTGGACGTTGAACTTGCCAAGAAGAAGATGCGCTCGGGTGAGCTGGCAGAACGGATTGGTATTACCCCAGCCAATCTCTCGGTTCTTAAGACAGGCAAGGCCAAGGCAATCCGTTTTACGACTCTGGATGCCATTTGTAAGGAGTTAGATTGCCAACCAGGAGATATTCTTGAATATAGACCTGACGAAGAAAACTAAAAGCCTGAAGCAGTTCAGTCACCTTTCTGGTGACCATGCTTCAAGCTTTTTATTTTTTCTTCAACCATGCGACTAGCGCTAGACTGGCTAGCACGGTACCACAGACCATGGCGATATGTGTTTTTGAGATGGTTAGTTCATAGTGGAAATCTTTATTTTCCAATTTATCGGTTGCTTCAATGCTAAGTTTCATGTCTTATCCCTCGATATAATCTTTCAATTCTTGGCCTTTTAGTCCTGCACTAAGTGCAATGAGGAGTTTGAGGCGAGCTTTTGGTGCATTGAGTTCTTTAACAAACATAACGCCAGCTTCTTGGAGTTTGACCCCACCCCCTTCATAGGCGTAGACAGGTTCGGCGATACCGTTGAAACAGCGGGAGACGAGCACAACAGGGACTCCTTTGTCCATAAGCTTTGTGATTTCTCCTGCAGCTAGTGGTGGGAGGTTTCCAGCACCCAGGGCTTCGATGACGACACCGTCAATCTTCTCAGGATCCAGGAGACTGATGATACCATCTCCAATACCCATCCCTGCATAGGCTTTTATGATTGGTACTGTTCCTGTAATTTGTTCCAAATCAAAGCGAACACGAGGCTCAGCAGTTTTGAACCAGAGGATATCATGCTTCATGATGATGCCTAGTGGACCATGGGTTGGTGTGTGGAAGGTTGCCACGTTTGTGGTATGGGTCTTAGTCACATACTTGGCTGCATGGATTTCATCATTCATCACGACCAGGATTCCTTTGTCAGCGGCCTTGTCATCACTGGCAACACGTAGGGCTGATAGATAGTTATAGACACCGTCGCTTCCTAGCTCGTTTGACGAACGCATGGCACCAGTTAGAACGATTGGAATCTCAGGGACGGCCATGGTATCTAGGAAGTAGGCTGTTTCTTCCAGGGTATCTGTCCCATGAGTGATGACCACACCATCATATTGACCAGTTGTTTCCTTGATTTTTTTGTAAATATCCAGCATGTGGTAGGGTGTGATATGTGGGCTTGGGATATTAAGAAAATCGAGTACGGTTAGTTCTAAATTATCTAAATCAAGTCCCACATGGTTCATGGGATTATCAGCGTTTTGGCTGACCCTGCCATCATTATCCGCTGACATGGAAATGGTCCCTCCAGTGTGAAGGACTAGGATTTTTTTTATCATTTATACTACTCACTATCATATTTATGTTATAATTTATTTTAGCATAAAATGTTAGAAGGAGGGGAGCTCTGTGGCCATTAAAGCAGTCTTTTTTGATATTGATGGGACTTTTCTAAATGACCGAAAACGCGTGTCTAGTTCAACCAAAAAAGCCATCAGTCAAATGAAGGAAGATGGTATCTTAGTTGGTTTGGCAACAGGTCGTGGTCCAGGATTTGTCCAGCCTTTCATGGACAATCTGGGTCTGGATTTTGCAGTCACTTATAACGGTCAGTATATTTTGACTCACGACAAGATCCTTTATCAAAACCAGCTCCCTAAATCAACAGTCTACAACTTGATTCGCTATGCCACCAAGCACCGTAGAGAGATTTCTCTAGGGACTAGTACAGGTCTTGTTGGTTCCAATATTATCAGTATGGGGACGAGTAAGTTTGGGCAAATCGTTAGTCGTATTGTCCCTAAGTCCTGGGCTAAGATGGTGGAGCGTAGTTTCAAGTCTTTGATTCGTCGTTTCAAGCCACAAAGCATTGAAACCCTTAAAACTATCATGCGTGAGCCTATTTATCAGGTGGTTATGGTAGCGACGGTGGGCGAAACACAAGATATTGAAGAAAAATTTCCTCATGTGAAGATTACCCGCTCAAGTCCTTACTCAGCCGATATTATTTCAGCGGATCAATCTAAGTTGAAAGGTATCGCTCATCTAGGTGAGGTTTTTGGTTTCGAACTCAGTGAGGTTATGGCCTTTGGGGATTCGGAAAATGATCTAGAAATGCTGTCTGGCGTCGGCGTTGGTGTTGCCATGGGAAATGGTGAAGATGAACTGAAAGACCAGGCTACCCATGTCACTGATACTAATAACCAGAATGGGATTGCCAAAGCCTTGTCACACTACGGTTTGATTCACTTTGAAACAGAGAATTCATTTACCAGTGATGATGACAATTTCAACAAGGTTAAGGATTTCCACCATTTGATGGATGGCTCAACTACCGATATGCCTCGTGTTTACGGTATTGAGGAAGCTAGTCACCGTTCGGACTTCAAGTTGGAAGAAATTGTCGAATTCCTCTATGCTTCATCAGGTGGGGACAAGCGTGTCTTTGGTCAGGCTGTTCTGGATTTGCATGCTGCTCTTGACAAGGCAGCGCTTAAAGTTAGTTCTAAAGAGCACTCAGAGTCAACTATGGTTGGTCAGGTGGATGCATTGACTGACTTGCTTTACTTGACCTATGGCTCATTTGTCCTTATGGGTGTGGATCCTAAGCCTTTCTTTGATACGGTTCATGAGGCTAATATGGGTAAAATTTTCCCAGATGGCAAAGCTCACTTTGATCCTGTGACTCACAAAATTCTTAAACCAAGTGATTGGGAAGCGCGATTTGCACCAGAACCACACATTAAACGTGAGCTAGATCGTCAGATTCAAAAATCTCTACAAAGAAGTAAATAAGAAGTTATAAAGGTTTGGACAGTTTGCTCCAAACCTTTTTCTAATAAAAATGACATTTATTAATGGCTTTATTTGTGATAAAATAAAGTCATTCTATGTATTTTTAAGGAGATTATTATGACTAAAGCAGATTGGTTAGATTTTTTTGAAGCCATCAATGGTCGTTCAGCGACTGAAGAAGAAATTGCAGCAGCACTTGCAGCTGGTGAGTTCCAAGATGACGCCCCAGCAGTAGAAACTGCTCCAGTACAAGAAGCGCCAGTTCAACCAGCTTTTGCTAGTGCCCAAGAAACACCAGCACAAGAGGCGCAGCCACAACCAACTTTCGCTGGTGCACAAGAGGCGCAACAACAACCGACTTTCGCTGGTGCACAAGAAGCACAACCGCAAGCTCCTTTTGCAAATGCTCAGGCTGCTCAAGCACAACCAACCTTTGCAGGGGCTCAAACTGCTCCAGTACAAGGAGTACCAAATCAAGCAGCGCAACCACAAGCTGGTTTTGCCAATGCTCAAGCTGGTCAACAAACAGCTTTTGCTAACGGTCAACCTCTTCAACCAGGTCAAAATGTTCAATTTATCAATGGCCAAGCTGTAGTTGTTCCAGCACAACCATCAGCATTTGCGACAACTTTCAAAAACTATTGGACATGGTTGCTTAATGCATGGAGTCGTCCAGCTGACATGACAGATTATGGTAAGCACAATGGTTGGCTTAACTACATCTTCTTGTCACTCTTGACTGGACTTGCATTCTTTGCAATTTTGAGCGCTGTGGCACGTAAATTTATTAGCCCAGTTGTATCAACAACAAATGCATTGTCTAGTATGTTTGGTTCTTATGGAACAGATGCTTACTCATCTCCAGTTTCAAGTCATACATCTAGCATTGGTTTTGGAGCCTTCTTCGCAAGTATCCTAGCTGCCTTTCTCTTTATCTTTGCCTTTATCTTGGCAGGTTTTGTGACACGTAAGGCCATCTTCCGTGACCCTGAGACTACTTTCTTGAATAGCTTTGACCGTTTTGGTCGCTTGACATCATTAGCCTTGCCAATCTTGCTTGTAACAATCTTGTTGGGAGCTATTGGACTTGTTGCCTTCCCAGGATTCTTGTTCTATGTTGTTTACTTCTTATTTGCAATTGCTAATCTATTTACAATTGTTCCTGTAACAACAGCGTGGAAGGCTGATAAGTTCTATCAAATGATTTTGGCAGCACTTTTGAATGGTGTGATTTTGTCAATCTTGTTTGCAATTGTATTTGCTATCATGTCATCATTTACAGTAGGTCTTCTATTCTAAGTAAACCTCTGACGATTTTTGAAAAAGCAAGTTTATAGGAGTCTTTATGGCAACAAAAGAAAAGTGGATTGATTTATTTGAAAAGGCAGTTGGTCGTCCGCCCCATGCTTTGGAGATTGAAGAAGGCCAGAAAGCAGACTTTGACTTAAAGGCTATTAAAGGCATTTCGGCAATGGGCTTGGACCAAGCAGCCACTCCTTCTGAACCAACAGAAGAAGTTGATGAGTATGACGTTGCCGAGGAAGTGTTTGAAGATGTACCGTTTGGTGATGAAGAGGAAACGACTCCTTTAGAAACTGAGGAGCTTTCACCAGTACCTCAAGCAGATCAAGGTCAAACTGAAGAGAATTCAGAGGCCGCTTCTAAAGAAGCACAAGCCATCTGGATGAAGGCTTTTAAAACCTATGTTGGACGTCAACCTCTTCCTGAGGAATTCCTACTTGGTAAGTCTTCAGGTTATGATGTGTCAACCATCCATCAGTTTATCTCAGATGGTAAGGCAGCGAAACCAGCCAAGCCAGCCATGGCTAAAGGAAAGAAAATCTTGATTATTGCTGGTGTTGTTGCAGCAGTCTTAGCGCTAGCTGGTTACGGTTTTGGTTCTTATTACTACTCACGTGGTCAAGTAGCAGAGCGTTATGAAGCAGCAGCTAAGAAGAGTTTTAAAGATAGCTTGGAATACCAAGTATGGTCTGATACTAAAAAGGAAATTAAAACATCCGAAGTCAAGTACACAGACACTAAAAGTACACAAGCCTATAGCAAGAGCCAACTCCTGTCTGGTGAACGTATGCAAAAGGTTGGACGTCAGTTCCTTATTTTTCCTAAGTGGAGAGTCGTGGTAGATCCTGGAACGGTTGATTTAACCGTTAATACAGCTGATTTGAATGTGACTATTAACGGAGTTTCTTATGCTACTACAGATGGCAATAACTACACGGCTAAATTGAACCATCTCTATCCAGGAACTTACAATTTTGTGGCTTCTGGTAAGGTCAATGATCAAGATATCACGGTCTCATCTGAGGAAAATGTGACCTCTAAAACAGAAGTCAACCTTTCTGTAGAGTATCTTAGCTTTACCGTTAAGTCTAATCTTAAGGACGGAGACCTCTACGTTGGTGGTACCAAAGTTGGAACCCTTAACTCAGGGAAACTAGATGTTAACAAGGTAGCAGTAGCAGGTTCATCAGCTGTTTATGTTAAGAAGAATTTCGAAGATGGTAGCTCTATTAAAACAGAGACATTGTCTATTAAGAAAATCTCTGAAGGCCAAACGGTTACTCTTGATGCTGATGGTGTTCTTGACCGTGATACGGCAGATCGTCTCTTGACCGCTGCCTACGGTAAATTTGGTAGCTACGCATCTAATCACAACACGACACCAGATGGTGTATCCGACATTTTCCTTAATGGTACTGATGATACCATGTATAAGGATGTAACGGCTGATATTGATAGAAATACTACGGGTGCTAAAAACCGTGCCGCTGATAGTATTACTTTCTCGGACGTTGACGTCACAGAAGTCGTTCAGACTGGTGAGAAGACCTTCAAGGTGACCTTCACTGCAGTTTATGATTTCTACTATGGTTATGATTCGAAATTCAAGTCATCAGGAGATATCAAAGATAAAATCTCTTGGTCTTGTAATGTGGAATACGTTGGCGACGATGATAGTGATTCTAGCGGTAGCGGTTCTAACTACAGCGACTACCGTATCAATGGTAAGGCCGGTGAATCACAAAAAGTAAGTCGTGAAGATACTGTGAAATAACAGTTGCTTGCTCAGTTAGTTAGCATTGAACGGATTACGAATAGGAGGTTAGTCCTCCAGACTAAAAAATGAAGAACTTGGCAATTGCCAGGTTCTTTTGTTTGTCTGTTATTACCTCTTAGGGGCTAAACCGTGCCACTTACCTAAAAGGCCTTGTTTTGTGTAAAGCAGTTGTTATAATGGAAGCATCAAAAGGACAGGAAAGGAGTATTATGAAAGTTAGAATCGAATTGGACCCATCCATGGATGAGCCTGAAATCTTGATTCGAGCTCCTCGGTTAACACAGGAATTGGCCCAGCTCCAAGAATCTATTCTAAAGCAAAAGTTAGTTCCTTTAGCCTTTTACAAGGATCGAAGCGAATATTTTCTGGATTTGGCAAATATTCTCTTTTTTGAAACAGACGGGGAAAAGATTTTTGGACATACCAAGGATGAGGCCTATGAGGTGAAGCAAAAGCTCTACGAATTAGAAGAGTTGCTCCCGATTGCCTTTTGTCGGATTTCCAAATCGACGATTGTTAATGCTAAGCAGATTTATTCTTTAGAGAAGTCTTTTTCGGGGACTAGTACGGTGAATTTCTATCAGACCCACAAGCAGGTCCATGTATCAAGACGCTACTATCAAGTTTTAAAAGAACGACTAAACGAAATGAGGTAAGATAATGAGAAAAAAATTAATTGGGATCCTCTTGATCCTTTTGGCAGCTTTGGTAATTGTACAAGACTATTTTATAAAATGGGAAATTAGTATTTGGATGTTGGCCTGGGTAGTCTTATTGGCAATTTTGTCCCTATCTAGTCTTTTGAAGCGACATTTTGGTCTTGGTTTCGCCTATGGCATTGTGGCTCTATTTTCACTTAATGGACAGTTCCATTTTCTTCCAGTATCTAATTCGGTCCTTATCTTTTCTTCCATTCTTGCAGTTATTGGCTTGAACATTCTCTTCAATCCTTCTAGTAAAACAAAGAATCGCTTTGGACTGGGTTCTACTGGTTCAGACGCTAATAATGGTGGAAATGATATTGATGTCACTTTTTCAGTAGTGACCAAATATCTCAATGACCAGCAATTTACGCATGGGAGTGCGGAAGTTAGTTTAGGACAGGCTTCCGTTTATTTTGATAATTGCCGTATTGAGGGGCCATCTGCCCAGTTTGATGTGGACGTTTCTCTTGGAAGTCTTAGCCTCTATGTGCCCAGTGATTGGCGGGTACATGTGAATGTGGATAACTCTCTTTCAGCTGTACAGCATGAGGAAAATCCTAGCAACTTAACTAACAAGGACTTCTACATCAAAGGTGATGTTTCCTTGGGTAATTTAGAAATTATTTATGTTGGTGAGAATGCGATTGATTAAGTTAGTGGAGGGAACCTCTGATTAATATAATACCTATTGTTTTATCTCATCTCCTGTGATAAGATAGGCTCAATCTATTTTCAGGAGGGACAAGACATGGTTTCTACTATTGGTATTATAAGTTTATCTAGTGGGATTATCGGTGAAGACTTTGTCAAGCACGAAGTGGACTTGGGTATTCAACGTCTCAAGGACCTCGGACTCAAACCTGTCTTTTTGCCCCATTCACTAAAAGGATTAGACTTTATCAAAGAACACCCTGAAGCTCGTGCAGAGGATTTGATTCATGCCTTTTCTGATGATAGCATCGACATGATTCTATGCGCCATCGGTGGGGACGATACCTATCGCTTGCTACCCTACCTCTTTGAAAATGACCAACTACAAAAGGTTATCAAACCAAAGATTTTTCTCGGTTTCTCGGATACAACCATGAACCACCTCATGTTGCATAAACTAGGAATCAATACTTTTTACGGTCAATCATTTCTAGCAGACATTTGTGAGTTAGACAAAGAAATGTTGCCATATAGCCTCCACTACTTTAAAGAATTGATTGAGACTGGAAAAATCTCAGAAATTCGACCTAGTAACGTTTGGTATGAGGAACGGACTGATTTTAGTCCCAAAGCTTTGGGAACACCTCGTGTCAGCCATGCAAATACAGGTTTTGACTTGTTACAAGGAACTGCCCAGTTCGAGGGGGAAATTCTCGGCGGTTGCCTCGAATCCCTCTACGATATCTTTGACAACTCTCTACACGCAGATAGCACAGACCTCTGCCAAAAATACAAACTTTTCCCTGACTTATCCGACTGGGAAGGAAAGATTCTATTGCTAGAAACAAGTGAAGAAAAGCCTGAACCTGATGATTTCAAAAAAATGTTGCAAACTTTAAAAGAAACTAGGATATTTGAGGTCATCAGTGGACTCCTGGTTGGGAAACCTATGGATGAAACCTTCTATGACGACTATAAGGAAGCTTTAATGGACATCATTGATAGCAATATCCCAATTGTCTATAATCTGAATGTCGGACACGCAACTCCAAGAGCCATTGTTCCCTTCGGAGTCCACGCGTATGTAGATGCAAAGAAGCAAGTCATCCACTTTGACTATAACAAAGAAAGCTAAGATAAGACTCTCAGCTTTTTTTAGAAAGTAGGAGTATCTTAGTTGCTATAAAGCATGACACTTTAAGTGGATAATACTCCTGTATTTCTAAGTTCATCCAGTCTATCAGATTGATTGATACTCAAGGGGAGTGGGGCAAGGAACAATTTTTAAAAAGTTGTTCGGTCCTACTCCCTTTTTTCCTATTTTATAGTCTCTTTATTTGTGATAATATAGTATAGTGAAAAAAACTAGACTGGAATAACTTTACTCTTTTGGAGTTTTATGTGACAGCGATGAATGGAGACAATCTAAGCGGCTGCCTGTTTGGAGCTATAGCCAAGAAAACTCAAAATGAGGAATGAGGAATGAGGCTAGAAGGGAAATTGTTATGAGAAAAAAAGCGATTGGTATTGATTTAGGAACAACGAATTCCGTTATGGCTGTTGTTCGTGAAGATGTGCCAGAGATTATTCCGATGGGGACGAATGACGATCAGGTCTTACGTTCAGCGGTTTACTTCTCAAATATTAGTGGCCAAAACCATGTGTCTTTTGGTAAAGAAGCCATTGAACGTGGGACAGAAATCGGAAGTACAGAAAACTTTAAATTTGACTTTAAACGTGATATTGGGCGTCCAATTGCTAGTGATACCCCAGACCACACACGTGTCAATTCTATTATTCTTTCGGCCTTGGTTTTGAACGAATTTCGTAAACGTGCCTATGTCGTTGGTCAGGAAATGGGTCAGGCAGATGGTATCAAGGATGCTGTTATCACAGTACCCGCCTATTTTACGTCAGATCAACGTGCGGCAACTAAGAATGCTGGTCGTATTGCAGGGTTTAATGTCTTGCGTATTATCAATGAGCCTACAGCTGCGGCCATTGCCTATGCCCACACTAAAAATGCTCAAGGAAATGTCTTGGTCTTCGACCTTGGTGGAGGAACTTTTGACGTTACCATCATGCGCGTGGCTGATCATGCCTATGATATTTTGGCAACTGACGGGAATTCACGCCTTGGTGGGATTGACTTTGATAAGCGCCTTGTGGGCTACATCATGCAGGAGTTGGAAAAACAAGGAGTCAATATGACTAACCTTTCCGAGAAGGAAAAAATTCAACTTCAATATAAGGCTGAGCAGATTAAGACTAGTCTATCTGTGAATGACCAAGCTCTCTATGAGCACTATGTCAATGGTCAAGGTTACGGTGTCTTGATTACTCAAGCAATTTTCAATGAAATTACCTTGGACCTCCTCAAAGATACTGAAATCAAGGTACAATCTACCCTTCAAGCATCTGGCTTGAAATGGGAAGAGATTGACCATATTCTTCTTGTGGGTGGGTCAACACGTATGCCAATGATTCGTCAGATGATTCGTTTGATGAGTGGTTTGGAACCTAAGTTTGACCTTAATCCAGACACTATCGTGGCACAGGGAGCTTCTATTTTGGCTGACCTTATCGTCAATAATGAGGTTAGCTTCTCTGAACACCAGGATGGTAAGACAACTGAGACAGATAGAGTAGTTGTTAAGGATGTGACCTCTCAGGGAATCGGTCTGCTCTTCAAGAAAAATCCAAATAAGAACTACAGCTTTGTGGGTGACTACTATAATAGTGTCGTGGTTCCACGTAACTCGGTCTTGCCTTTGGCTGTTACTAAGGATCTCTTTGCGGTCGTGGATGGACAGAGCAAGTTCAAGCTTCGTATCACAGAAGGAAATTACGAGAATCCATTTGCTGTGAAGATTTTAGGACAAGTGGAAGGGCAAGTGCCACAACCTCGTCAGAAAGGCGAGCTCTTGGCACAAGTCACCTATGCCTTTGACTCAGAACAAATTGTTACCGTGACAGTATCGGATCCTCGAAGTAATACTGTTGTGGCACGCTTTTCAGTCAATGCACAAGTCAACCAAACCCAAGAAGTGGTTAAGGAAGATTTGTCAGAACTTCAAGCTATTTTTGCTAAATTCATCTCATGATAGACTACTACAAAGCAATTGATACAGAGACAGGACAGGAAGTGCCCTATTTAAGAGAGGTCAGCAACCGCATCTCTCCAGAGATGTCGGCTCAAGATTGTTTCGTGGCCCTTTCCTTTTTACGTGAGGAGCTGGAGGAGCTCTGGACAAATGGTACCTTGGATAAAGAAGGTGAGCGTTTGCGCAGTGAGCTCTACACGATTCGCTCAATCTTTTTCTCAGACCATGAGAAGTTACAATATGACCGAAAACTCAGACAGGCTCAGAGAAAGGCCTTGGAAGTTGAGAAGGGGACGACCACTGATACTAGCAATGTATCAGGTAAAAAGGAAATCCCTTTTGAACCTGTTGCGGTGACTCAGACTAAAGAGTCACCTCTTAAAAATTACCTCTTTGCAGCCTTCGCCTTTGTGGTTCTACTAAGCTTGATTCTCTTCTTCAATATCAATGTCATCGTTCTTATTATCGGAGCCATTCTAATTGTGGCTTTGATGTTACTTATGTCTTAGGAGATATTAATGGAAACCAATCAATTAACATTTGAACATATCTGTTTCAAATATAAGGGAAATGATAACCAGCTCTTTACAGATTTGGATGTTACTATGGAGACTGGCCAAGTTGTCGGTATCTTGGGTGCTTCTGGTTCAGGGAAAACAACTTTAACAGAGATTCTCCTAGGCCAGCTTAAACCGACTTGCCAACAATTTCGTATTTTAGAAAATGGCAAACCTGTGACTGCTGGTTCACGCTCTTGGTCCTATGTGCCCCAACAAAATCTCCTACGTGAGTACCTCAAGGTATCTGAGACCTTTGATTTTTATGCGGACCACCATCTGAAAGGGAGTGGTAAGCTGACTAAAAAGCATCGCATTGCAGGCATCATGGATGATTTAGGGTTGACGGAATTTGCCAATAAGAAGATCTCAGAGCTTTCTGGTGGACAAAAACGTCGTGTCTCTATTGGTATCGAGCTTCTTAGCCCTAGTCCCTACTTTATTCTTGATGAACCGTCTTCAGGTTTGGATGCCCTTAGTGATCGTAATCTCTTACGTACCTTGAAAATCTTGGCTAAATCAGCTAACAAGTCTATTGTGGTTATTACTCACAATACAGAAAATTTGGCTATTTTTGACAAGATCATCTTCTTGTCTAAGGGACGTCCGACATTTGCAGGAACCTATGAAGAGTTGCTTTTGGAATACAAGACTAGCGATCCTTATATGATTCGTAAATATATGGATATGAATATCGCAGATGTCTACCAAGAGCTCAATGCTTCAACACGTATTTACAAGATTTAGGGAGACTTATGAACGCAGCATTACGATTAAGTTGGTATAAATTTAAACACCACTACATGGATTTTGTGAAGGTTCTTCTGGGCATTGTCGCTTTTGAAGGCTTAATCCTCTATATCCAAGACAAGGGATTTTTGAAAGATTTCGAAACAACTCGAATGACCCTCTTTCTCTTGCTTTTCTCAACCAGTCTCTTGATTGTGGTTCAAAACAGTATTTATATTTCTAAGGAACGCTCGGTCCTCAACCGTGACTTTTTCTCAGGTTTGAGTCGTTCGGCCTTTGCCTTGGCTAGTATGGGGATTCACGCTTTCTTTGCTGTTTTGGAAACCATTGTCTTTATTCTATCTTACTCTGTCTTTAGTAAGTTCTTTGACAAGGAATTTCCAGATGCTGGTCATATTTTTGGTTCCTACCGTTGGGAAGTTGGGATTACAGTGCTCCTGGTTTTCTTGGCCTCGCATTTCATTGCCCTCTTTATTTCAGCTTTAGTTGGCAAATCTGAGATTACCTCTGTTATCCTAGCAGTCGTTGTGGGTATCATGCAATTTTCATTGTCGGGAACTATCCTGTCTTTGCCAAAGGCCATTGATTGGGTACAAAAATTTATCTATCTTGGTTATGGCCACAAGCTTTTTGGGATTTCTAGTGACTTGTCAGACTTGCCATCTAGCTTGGCTAAGTACGGTGTTCCTGTCCCTAAGAGCCAGTTGGAGGCCTTTCAAGGGTCTACAAGCGAATTCTGGGGTCAATGGTGGGCCTTGGTGCTTCATTGCCTCGTTTACGCCCTACTCTTTTTCGTCACACTTCAGAAGAAGGAGAAATAAATGCAACAATATGATGAATGGCTGATTGACTTCCAAGTGCAGCATGGTCGCAAGCCGAGCGATAAGGAAGTTGCTGAAGCTGCTAAGACTGGTTTTGCTCTTTCGAGTGGCTTGAGCAGACAGAAAAATTCTAAATTCAGACAAGTTTTGTCTAAGGTTGGTTTGGGTGATCTCAAGTTTAGCTGGTTTTTAGTTTTAGAAATCTTGCTCTTGATTTGTATTGCCCTCTTTGGCTATGTTGTTGGCTATCTATTTATCTAGGAGGACCTCATGAAACAGTTTAAACATAAAAAGTTTATCGGTTTAGCCTTGATTGTCTTTTTGGTCTTCATGGTACTTGGAAAATACACTCAGAGCACGGCTTTTACATCGTCTTCAAGAGTCTATGCCACAACCGTTGTTGATAAGAATACCGGGAACAAGGTGCGTTTTGAAGTTCGTAAGATCAAGGGAGACAAATACGAAGTCAAAAATACGGAGACCGGGGATACTTATCAGGCTAATGCCCAAGCCGGCGAAGACCGTTCTTTGAGCTTTAAATTGCCTGGAACTAACGGTAGCTCAGATGGTACTATCCGTATCACACCAAGTATGGTACCTGGAGGAGATGCGAAGGTTGAAATGACTGAATCAGACACCTATACTCAGGTTGAGGGAGGCTCTGAAGTCGTTGAGTCTAGCGAGGCTTCGTCTAGTTCTTCAAGTAGCCAAGTTAAAAGTATTATTAAGGATATTTTGGAATCAAGTAGTTCATCCTCTGGTAGTGATGCAAGCTCAGAATCGTCTTCTAACGATCCAAATAAGCCAAATGCAGATATCAAGACTAAGACTGATGTCAATGGTGATAAGGAAACCACTTATATTGCAGACTATTCGACTGAGGACATTAAGTCTATCACAGAAGCCTTTGGGAAATGGCTTTATCAGTCTGATTATGCCAAGGATGCTGTTTTAGTTCAAAGTAGCTTTGACAGCATCACCAAGGTCAATGATGGTAGTCCAACCTTCCTGTCATTTAAGGCACCTAAGGAAAAAGGTAGCAGCCAAACGATTACCATCCTTGCAAATCTCATCAATGCGGATGGCTATGAACATATTACTGGTGTTCCGAGTGGTATCATCAATGGCAAGGAAGTCTCAAACTATGATTTCAAGGATTATAAAAACACGGTTGATTCCTTTGCTTTAGGGATTAATGACAATAGTGGTAAGACCGCAGACTATAGCCCAAGATCATCCTTCCGTCTTTATACCTTGAAGGATAAGAAACATGCTATGTATGAAGACGATGCTGCTGAACAAAAAGCCCTCTTTAAGGACTTCTCAGCTGATGATAAAACTGGTGGCAATTATAATGGCTACAACAAGCTCTATAAGGATTTGGTTGACCAAGATAAGGATTCTTACCAAATTGTTCTCGGATCTAATGGTACTGTTTATTATGTGACTAACTACTGGAAGGGCAATTATGATAAGAAGGCTGTTCAGACCTATAAGGTGGCACCAGACGACATGCAAGAGGCTTACCAAGAATTGCTTAAGCATTACTCTAGTGCTGGTACGTCTGAAAGCTCAGAATCTTCAAGTTCTTCACAAACATCAGAGTCATCATCAAGCTCATCAGAGGCCAAAACAGAATCGAAAACTGAAACTAAGACCGAACAAACAGGCATGGATGTTAATGCTATCAAGGATAATAACTTCCAAAGCCTCGAAGGGACTTGGAAGAATGGGAATGGCTTAAGTCTGAATTTTTCTAAGGACAATTTAACAGCTCCTGAGAATTATGTTGTTGAAAATACAAATGGAAAACTTGAGAATGGCTATCTCACATCAAGTTTAAGAATGGGTATTTCCGGAGCAGCGATTGTCTTTATTCCTAAGGGAGTAACGCTTCCGACAGTACAGGGATTTGTGGACGGTTCAGATAATACTAAAGACCGTATTTTGATTACCCAGTCAGCATCACCACAATCTGACGCTAAACAATTCTACTATAAAGCTGATTAGACCTGACAAGGGTGAAAGTCTTAAAAAAAGTAATGTTATAACCTAAAAGTTGAGATAAAATTATCTCAACTTTTTATGTTACATTTGTAACTTTAATTTAATAGTAAGTCCATCTTATATAAATAAATGGATTCTTAGAGGTATTATAGACTTTATTAGAAATTTAATTATTGTGAAAACTTACAAAAAGCTATATAATGAGTAGTGTTGTAAAAAGGGCTTCCTAGGGGATTTTTGAGGAAGTTTCTTAAATCAGATTAAAGGGAGAGGGGGAAAAGAATGACTTTTATTATTGAATCGCTATTTGCTGTTTTTAAAGATTTTCATTGGCTAGTATCTATAGACACACTCTTGATTTTCTTTGTCAATTATCTGATGTTTCATGCAGCTGGTAGGGTCAAGATTTCTTGGAGGCTACTTTTATTAGGTGGTCTTTTGTCAGTTGTTTTGACTCCCCTTCTTCCTATGGGATTCAAATTTTTACTTAATCCTCTCATATTATTTTGTTTTAGTTATTACAAACGTCCAGACTTGCCATGGATAGAGCCGGTATTTAATAGCTTTTATGCCTGGGGAACAACTAATATCATTATACGGGGCTTGTCATTAATCGTCTTTCCTTTACTTTTGGGAGCCGACTTGACTAGCCGTATTCCAGAATCTTTAACGGAGTTTATCTGTGTGGTAGTTACCTATCCTATTTACCTCTTGGTTCACCGTTTTATTGGTTATGAATATTTGCAGGTCGAGGAAAAGGAGCGTTTGCGCATACACTTCACCCCTATTGTTATTGGGGTTAGCTTTGCCTTTCTTTCATATGGGCTTTTAAATGAATTCATGCCTTACTTTGCTAGTATCTGGCCTGTGGAAGTGGTTAACAATTATGCTAAGTTGGTCGTTCTATTGGCAACAGGCGCCTTCTTTATCGTTGTTTCCTATGCCAATCAGTGGATAAAGGATGAACTTTTTCTGGAGTTGAAAGAGGAGCAGGAACGTCATTTCCAGAGTTTACAGGAATCTAGTAGGCATATCCTCCATCTTTATCAGGAGTTATACCGTGATGGAGTGCCTAAGGTAGTTGTACCTAAGAAGGCTAAGACTGTTCTGGCTACTAGTCAAGAGGGAGACAGTCAAAACCTATCTGAGGAAGAAGTTCCCTTCAGCAAGGTTATGCCAGATATTCCCAACCTGCTTTCTCAATTGTTACGTTCCGTCATTGAGAGTAAGTATATGGAGTTTCATGCTGTCGGAATTGATTTTATCATGGAGGTTCCAGACCCTATATCCCCATCCCATATTGATATAGTGGATTTATCAGCTGTCCTAACGACCTTCTTAGACAATGCCTTATTGAGAGCTCATGGTCAAGATAATAGCTTAGTTCGTCTGTCTTATTACCAAAGTGGTGAGGTTCAGGTCCTCTCTGTAGAGACAACCCTTTCGCAAGACAGCGCTAAGGCACCTCACAAGGCGTACGAGAATCATCTGTCAATCAATGAACAGATCGAAGATATTATGGAGCGTTACCCTCAGTCTAAACTTAGCTTTAAGAATGATAAGTTCATCTATAGACAGCAATTTGAATACTAAACAACTTGTAAAAAAATATATAGAAAGGAGATTCGATGTTTGAGTCGTTTTTGGGAATAAATTTTTTAAATCTCTATAATACAGATGCCTTTCTAGCCATTCAGATTATTATAACGCTGACGATAAACTGTGCTATTTTCAAACGAATGACAGACATTCGTATCTCCTGGACGGTGTTTCTGACCTTAGCCCTGCTAGATGTGGTCCTTCAGTATAATATTAAGAGTATGAACATGATTGCTGATGTCTTTATTCTGATGGTTTTGGCTATTCTGGCTAAAGGAAAGACTTGGACGGTAACGCAGTATGCTTTTCATACCTTGTTTCCAGTGGTGACGTCAGATTTACTTTATCGTTTATTGGGACTCTTCTTTATTCCCCTTCTCTTGAATCTCCCTGTCGCTGAGGTAGGGTCGAATGCTCTTTTCTATCTCTTATCTTACGGTTTGATTTTGCCACTTTATTTTGTTTTTGACCGTTTCTTGGGCTTGGATTTGAAGCGTTGGAAGGTCTATAGTGATGACTCTTTTCATAATCTCCAGATTTCTAGAAGAGTTGCTCTAGCAATGGCCATTTATTTATTGGGAATCTTTCTCAGTGTGAATTTAGATGACTGGTTACCTGGTTATTCTCCAGATTTGGAATTGAGATTTCGTATGTTATGGGTTCTCTTATCTGCAGTAGCCTTTATTTTCCTAATTGCTCATCTTAATCAACTATCTAGGCAGTATTTGGAAGAAAGTTTGGCCATGGAGGAAAAACGGCATTTGAATAGTTTGACCAAGGCCAACCAAAAGATTGATCTTCTCTACAATGAATTGTTACAATACAGACAGTCTTATCAGACGGTTGTGGAACAATTTTCAGAGGAGGTGCGTGACCAGGAAGAGGCTCTTGCTGAACAGGTGTATCAGAATGTTCTTAGAGAGAGTGCCAAGGAGTTTGAACGTTTCCGTGTCATTGATAATCCTAAGCTAGAAAATATTCAATCCTTGCCCTTACGTAGTCTTCTTTCGGCTCGTATGATGGAGGCTAAACGTAGTAATATTCCAGTGACTTGTGATATTCCTGAGGAAATTTCAGGCTTTACCATGAACGTGGTTGACTTGACCTTGCTGGTGTCCATTTTCTTTAGTAATGCGATTGATGAGAGTGAGCAGGTACCTGCCAGTCAAATCAATTTTAGTTTCCATCGCCATGATAAGGATGGGAGCTACCATTTCGTCATGGAAAATAGGACGCAAGAAGAAAAAGTTGACCTTGATGCCATTATGCAGGAAGAAAATCAGAAGAAGACCTCTGGTCTTAACCTTCACTCAGCCAAGGATATTCTTAGGAAGTATAGTGATGCCAATCTGATTACAAGCAGTGGTGATTACCTCTTCAAACAGGAATTGATTTTTAAATAAATATATGGAGCTAAATCAAAGGATTTGGCTCTTTTTTTCGTTACAGATCCATAAAGTAGGGCTCTTTGCTGTTGAGCTTAAGCTTATGTCCGGCCCATAGGACAGAGGGCTAGAAAGGGATAAGGGAGGAGTCTGATTGTTGCTTCATTCTGTGTTATAATAGCAAGGATTAGTGGTTGTTAGCGCTAAGTGAATGGCAATTCTTGCTTAGCCTAACGACTGGTGTAGAGACAAGAAAGGGACGTCTTATGAAATTACTTTATACGGATATGTCTCAGGATTTAACTGAAATTCTGACGGAGCAGGCAACTAGCTATGCTCAAAAGGGAAAGAGGGTCTTTTATATTGCTCCTAATGCCCTATCATTTGAAAAGGAGCGTAAGGTCTTGGACTACCTGCCTCAGTCAGCGTCCTTTGAGATTACGGTGACGCGTTTTACTCAGATGGCTAGGTACTTTATTCTCAATACGAGTAACCCGAAAACTCAGCTGGATGATACTGGTCTGGCCATGATTTTTTATAAGGTCTTGTCACATATGGGCGATGATGAGCTCAAGGTTTATGGTCGTTTACGCAAGGATAGTAACTTTATTAATCAATTGGTGGACCTTTACAAAGAGTTACAGCAGGCTAATATGACAGTTCTGGATTTGCAGCATTTGGATCAGGCGGAGAAACAAGAGGATTTGGTAAGGATTTTCAGTGCGGCTCAGGATCTCTTGTTGGCGGGAGATTTCGACAATCAATCCAAACTCAGTGCCTTCTTCAAGGAGATTACCTCAGGCCACCTCGATAAGGCCTTGAGTAACACGGTTTTGGTCATTGATGGTTTTACGCGTTTCTCAGCTGAGGAGGAAGCACTGGTTGCACTCTTGAATGATAAGTGCCACCAGATTGTCATTGGGACCTATGCCAGTCAAAAAGCTTATAAGGCTAACTTTGTTTATGGCAATGTTTATCAGGCTTCAGTGGATTTTCTGAAGACTTTGGCTCAGACTTATAAGGTGACACCTGACTACGTGACGACAGACAAAGAGGGCAATCCTTCTTTTGCACGTATTAGTCGTCTTTTAGAAAGCCGTCATGATTTTAGTACGGTGGATGAGAAGGTTACTGATCAAGACAAGCAAGCCTTGCAGGTCTGGGAAGTGGTCAACCAAAAGGAAGAAGTGGCTCAGGTTGCCAAGAGTATTCGTCAGTTGCTGGCGGATGGCAAGCGCTACAAGGATATCTTGGTCCTGCTTGGTGATGAGGAGAGTTATAAGCTTCAGGTGGGTCAGATTTTCCGAAAATTTGATATTCCCTATTATTTCGGTAAGGAAGAAACCATGTCTAGCCATCCTTTGGTGCAGTTTGTGGATTCGCTAGAGCGTATCAAGCGCTATAATTATCGTGCCGAGGATTTGCTTAATCTCGTAAAATCAGGTCTCTATGGCGGTTTTACTCAAGAGGACTTAGACCTTTTTGAGTATTATGTCAATTTTGCAGATATCAAGGGGCGTCACAAGTTCTTGTCTGATTTTACGGCCAATAGTCGTGATAAGTATGATTTAGACCAGCTTAATGCCTTGCGCTCACAACTGGTAGAGCCTTTGGACAAGTTACTTAACAGTCGCAAACAAAAGGGTTCTAGTCTGCTTAAGAAACTTGCGGTCTTTTTAGGGACTGTACAAGTGCCAAATCAGATGGCTGCTTTGACTGTCAAGGCCAGTGAAGCTGAAAAAGAACAGAATGAACAGGTCTGGAAGTCTTTCACCCAACTCTTGGAGCAGGTTGAGACTATTTTTGGGGAAGAAACACTGTCAGTGGATGACTTTTTGTCAATTTTGCGTTCGGGAATGTTGGCTTGTGATTACCGTACGGTCCCAGCCACTGTTGATGTGGTCAATGTGAAGAAATACGATTTGATTCAACCACATTCAGCTCCTTATGTTTTTGCCTTAGGCATGACTCAGTCGCATTTTCCAAAGGTTGGGCAAAATAAGAGTCTCCTGTCTGATGAGGAGCGTAATCGTATCAATGAGGCGACGGATGAGCATAGGAGTTTGGATATTGTTACGCAGAGTAATAGTCAGCGGGGGCATTTTGTGGCTATGTCGCTTTTCAATGCGGCTAGTGAACAATTGGTGCTTAGTCAGCCACAAATTCTCAATGAGACGCAGGATGACATGTCGGTTTATTTGAAGGAACTTCTTGACCTTGGTCTTCCTTTGGTTGAAAAGGGACGTAATCGTTTCGAGGCTAAGGGTGACCAGATTGGGAACTACAAGGACCTCCTATCGACTGTCATTGCCCTTAACAGTAGCCATCTAGATGCTGATTTGGACAAGGAAACGCAGACGTTTTGGTCAGTTGCTGTGCGTTATCTCCGTAAGCGACTTGATAAGGACCAAGTCTTGATTCCAAATGTGATTGACGATGTGACGACGACCAAGGTGGATGATCAGGTCATGCAGCTGGTCTTTCCGGGGGAAGAACCACTAAAATTATCAGCTTCGGCTCTGACGACCTTCTATAACAACCAATATCTTTATTTCTTGCGTTATGTTTTGGGACTTGAAGAGTTGGAATCCATCCATCCAGATGCTCGACACCACGGGACTTATTTACACCGTGTCTTTGAGCGTGTGATGGGTGATTCTTCGTCAGAAAACTTCGATGATAAATTGGAAAAGGCTATTGCTCAGACCAATCAGGAACAACCCTTTGAAATTCTCTATACCGAGGACCAAGAGAGTCGCTTGTCTCGTCAGATCTTGGAAGATATCGCCCGTTCAACTGCCAGTGTTTTGCGTGACAATGCGGCGGTTAAGGTTGAGCGTGAGGAAGCCAAGTTTGACTTGCTTTTAGCAAATAGCATCAAGATTACAGGGATTATTGACCGAGTGGACCGTTTAACGGATGGGGCTCTGGGTGTCGTTGACTACAAATCAGGTAAAAATGTCTTTGACATTCAGAAATTCTACAATGGCCTCAGTCCGCAATTGGTGACCTATCTGGAGGCCCTTCGACAAACCTATAAGGTCGATGCTGACCAGCTTTTTGGTGCCATGTATCTTCACATGCAGGACCCACAGCTTAACTTGGCTCAGTTTGGTCTGGATAAGCTAGCAGCTCAGGCTCATAAGGAATTGACCTATAAGGGGCTCTTTGTGGCTTCAGAAACAGAGCATCTGGCTGGTGGAAACTATGATTTACAAAAGACTGTCACCTATGATAAGGAGTACCTAGAAACCTTGTTAGACTACAATATAAAACTCTTTACAGATGCTGCTGAGATTATTCGAAGTGGGAATTTTGCGGTCAATCCTTATACCGAGGATGGCAAGTCTGTTCAAGGGGATCAAATCAAGTCTATTACTCATTTTGAGGCCGACCGCCACATGGGACAGGCTCGTAAACTCTTGCGTTTACCAAGTAAGGGCAAGAAGGAAGCCTATTTGGAGCTGATGACAAAAGACGAGGACAATAATCAGATGCAAGTTGCTGAAAATATCATCCCCTTTCCAGTCACTGATCAAGCTGTAAAAGCAGACAAAAAAGACCAGGAGGACAACCATGTTGACTAAAGCTTTTTTAAGTCCAACAGAGATTAAGGAACGCATTGCCCAAGAAGCAGCTTCTGACAAGGAACGCAAGTTAACACCTGAGCAGATTGAAGCCATTTACAGTAATGGTAGCAATATTCTTGTGTCAGCTTCGGCCGGATCAGGAAAAACCTTTGTCATGGTTGAGCGTATCCTTGATATGATTGGACGTGGCGTTGGTATTGACCAACTCTTTATCTCAACCTTTACGGTAAAGGCTGCAGGTGAGTTGAAAGAGCGTCTGGAAAAGCGTCTGACAGAGCAGTTGGGAGAAGTTGAGACGGATGAAGAGCGTGCCTTTCTTTCAGACCAGATTGCCAAAATTGGGACGGCTGATATTGGAACCATGGATGCCTTCACCCAGAAATTGGTCAATCAGTATGGCTATCTCCTGGGGGTGTCACCTATTTTCCGCATTATGACAGATCCTGCTGAGCAGACACTCATGAAAAATGAGGTTTATACCGATCTTTTCAATGATTACATGCAAGGGAAGGATGCCCAACTTTTCCAAAAATTGGTCCGCAACTTCGCTGGAAATGGTAAGACTAGTAAGGCCTTCCGTGATCTAGTTTACGATGTCTATAACTTTTCTCAGGCTACTGCAGGTCCTGAAAAATGGCTACGTCAGAATCTCTTAAAAGGGCAGACGGGTGCCAAGCCAGACAAGGCTAAAGTTGAGCTTTTAGAGGGTCTCAAAGATGGCTTGTTGGCTGATTTCTTAGCCTTCTTAAGAGACCATTTAGGTCTAGCTCAGCGTGAATTTGCCAAGGCCAAGTATCTGAATAATGTGTCAGATGCCATTAGCCTTCTGGAGGGAGCCTTGGCCAATGACCAAACCGATATGGAGGACTTGCTCAAACAACTCTTGACTCTGTCAGGAGGGACTGGCTTGACAAATATGACCCGTCCTAAAGACGAGGAACTCAAGGCCTACAAGGAAGCTTACAACAAGACCAAAAATGAGTTTGTGGCCCAGTTGCGTGAGACTGATACCCAACTAACGGTCCTCGAGGTTTTGACCAAGCATAATGATGACATCCTACCTCTGTTAGAGCTGCTTCAGGCCTTTGTGCTTGATTTTTCAGATCAGTATTTACAGGCCAAGATTCAGGAAAATGCCTTTGAATTCTCAGATATTGCCCACTTTGCCATCCGTATTTTGGAGGAAAATCCAGAGGTGGCAGCCAGCTACCGTGACCGTTACCATGAAGTAATGGTAGACGAGTATCAGGACAATAGCCATACCCAAGAACGCATGTTGGAGCTCCTCTCTAACGGTCACAACCGATTCATGGTGGGAGATATCAAGCAATCCATCTATCGTTTCCGTCAGGCGGATCCTCAGATTTTTAATGGCAAGTTCCAGCTCTTCCTTGAAAATCCAGATGCAGGTAAGCTGATTCTCCTTAAAGAGAACTTCCGTAGCCAATCTGAAGTTCTTGATGCGACCAATGGTGTTTTCAGCCACCTCATGGATCAGGAAATCGGGGACATCCTCTATGACAAGACACACATGTTGGTAGCAGGTAGCGAGAAGCAAAAAGAGCCCCATCCTGAAAATGAGACTGAGGTTCTGATTTACAATAGTGATGAAGCAAGTGTGACTCCTGACGAAGAAGGTGCTGATCAACCTATCAGTAGTGGTGAGATTTCCTTGGTTATCAAAGAAATTATCAACCTTCATAAGCAGGGTGTACGTTTTGAGGACATTACCCTCCTAGCACCAACTCGCAACACCTATCTGGACTTGATGGCAAGCTTCGAGGAGCACGGAATTCCTTTGGTTCCTGACGAGTACAAGTCAAGTTACCTAGAGTCGCTAGAAGTTATGATTATGTTGGATACCCTTCGTACCATCAATAATCCTCTTAATGACTATGCCCTCGTTGCCCTCCTTCGTTCACCGATGTTTAATTTCAACGAGGATGATTTGGCTCGTATTGCTGTTCAGGCTGACGAAGGACAGTTCTATGACAAGCTTCTTGTAGCTTGCACTAAAACAGGGCTTCATCCGGAAGTTGTCACACAAGGACTTGATGCCAAGTTGACTCTTTTCACTGAGACTCTGGCAGATTGGCGTGATTACAGTAAGTGGCACTCGCTCTACGACCTCATTTGGAAGATTTACGACGATCGTTTCTATTATGATTATGTTGGCAGTCTTCCACGAGCTGAGCAACGCCAGGCCAATCTCTACGCCCTTGCTTTGCGTGCCAATGCCTATGAAAAGACTGGTTTTAAGGGACTTTCTCGTTTTATTGGTATGATTGATAAGATCATTTCTAGCGGTAACGACCTAGAGGAAGTGACAGACTTGGTTCCCAAAAATGCCGTTAGCCTCATGACTATTCACAAGTCCAAGGGGCTAGAATTCAAGTATGTTTTTGTCTTGCAGATGAATCGCAAGTTCATTGGTCACAGTAGGGATGGACTAAGTGGTAAGTATATTATCAACCGTGAAAAAGGACTTGGCATTAAGTACCTAGCTGACCTTAAAGACCAGATAAACACCAATTTGCCCAAGTTAAATGTTGTTCTAGAGACCCTAACCTTCCAGGAAAATCGTAGGGAAGAGCGCAGAGCAAGTATCTCAGAAGAGATGCGTCTGCTCTATGTTGCAATGACTCGTGCAGAGAAAAAACTCTACCTAGTTGGTAAGGGGAGTAAGGAAAAATTAACCCAGCAATTTGGTACGGATGTCGAAAATAATCGCTTACCAGTAGCTCTACGTGACCAAATCGCTACTTATCAGGATTGGGTTATGGCTTTGGATACCGCCTTTATGAGAAAGGATCTCAAGTTTACTGTTCGCTTTGTTGAGGCTGAGGAGTTGACGCCAGAGGCTATTGGTCAGGTTGAAGTTCAAGCAGCAGTAAATGCTGATGATTTATCTAACAATCGCCAGACGGAAGACATTAAGCGTGCTCTAACTGTCTTAGAAAGTGTTGAAAAACTCAACCAACTTTATGCACCAGCGATTGATCTACCATCTGTGCGTACGCCGAGCCAGCTCAAAGCCTTCTACGAACCTGTTATGGATACCGAAGGGGTGGATATTATGGACAAGAAAGAGGAAGTGCAACCTCTTGAGACTACCACTACCTTTGAGCTTCCAGACTTTGGGCAAAAAACTAAGGTCACTGGAGCTGCAGTTGGGTCAGCCACCCATGAACTCATGCAACGCTTGATTCTTTCTGACAAGGTGACCCTCCAAGATTTGACACAGGCGTTGAGTCGGGTATCGGCAGATGATCAAGTTAAGGCGCGTGTGCAGTTAGAAAAGTTACTAGGCTTCTTTGACACCGAACTTGGGAAGCTCATTCTAGCTAACCGTGGTAAGTTGCGTCGTGAAGCACCATTTGCTATGTTGGCAGAAGATCCCGCTAGTAAAGAAGATTTTGTCGTCCGTGGTATCATCGATGGCTACCTTCTTCTTGAAGACCGTATTGTCCTCTTTGACTATAAGACGGACCGCTTCACTCATCCTAGTGAACTTAAGGAACGTTACAAAGGTCAAATGAGCCTCTATGCTAAAGCACTCAGCCAAGCCTATCAAATAGATAAGATTGATAAATACCTTATTCTCCTAGGTGGAAAAGACTTGGAAGTCGTAGAAGTATAAGCTATAGCCTAACCATTCTTTCATGGTGAAAGAGTGGTTTTTTGTGTCTTAATCCCACCAAAAAAGACCGGTGTGCACACACCAGTCTTTTCGATAGATTTCCATCAGTATTGTAAGTTCGTTAAAATATTAGAGGATGGAAATAGTTATGAAAAAAAGTATCTTGTAGGTTGCTTAGGCCTACAAGGGCTATTATAACAAACTCATCTTAGTCTAAACAAGGTTAGAAAAATTAGAATTAACTGCCACAAACATTACTAGTTTTTAATAGTTAGGATCCATAATAGCAATAAATAGAGATAAAAACCGTCAGCATGAGACTAACGGTTTTAGTTTATTTTAATCCTAATATCAACTAATCAAAGGAACCACCCAATTGACCCAGGCCCAGGAAATAGGCATAACCAGAATCATGGCTGGAATCATATCTGCTGTTGGGAATTGACGCAGTTTCATAATACGAAAACCGGTCGCAATCATGAGAAAGCCCCCGCAAGCCTTAAAGTCTCCAATCATGGCTTTTGTTGTTAGAGGGAGAATGAAACCAGCACTCACAAAGAGGAGGAAGAAAACGATAAATTGTGGAATGGCAATCATGGAGACGATGTAGCCTAGACTACAAGAGAAAATCATAGCCGTAAAGAAATCTAGGATAGATTTAGAAATTAAGATAGAAGCATCGCCTGTCATCCCAGACTCAAGACTCCCGTAAATTCCTGTACCACTCGCACAAAAAAGGACGATAACTGTCAAGAGCTGCGCATAAAATTCATCGTGAGCTAACCCTGTTTGCTTGCTTGGTGTAATCTTGGACAAGCCTTTTTCCATAAGCCCAGCTCCCTTGTTGATGAGGTTTCCAAATTTTAGGGCCAGCCCAAGGATGGTACCGATAACTACTGCAAAGATAACCGCAGGCATATTAACCATATTCATAATAGCGCTAATCCCCATTACCATAGAGGCTAGACCAAAGATAAGGTTAAGATTTTCCTTGAAATCGTCTCTGAGATAGTCCCCGAAGAGCCCTCCAGCGATTCCTCCTAAGATAATAGATAGCGAGTTGATGATAATTCCAGTTGGCATCAGTGATTTTCCTCCTATTTATTCTAAATACTATAAGTTTAGCATTATCAAAGATCGAATGCAAAATTGTCTCGTTTTTACAAACGTTTTCTTGAAATTGTATCTTTGAAATGATACAATAAATGAGAAGGTAAGGAAATAGCCTTATCTAAATCTATTGCCAGTGTTCTTAGAGTATTGTTCATAAAAAACAAGGTAACAACTCTAATTTATAATCTAATATAAAGTGTAAAATGAGACTATTGTTAAATAGATTCTCAAGAAAGGATAAAAGATGATTCGTTTTGAACACGTAACGAAACGTTATGAAGATAAGGATGCTCTCTCAGATCTTAACCTCGAGATTCGAGATGGTGAGATTTTTGGTCTGATTGGTCACAATGGGGCTGGTAAGACCACGACTATTTCCATTTTGACGTCTATCATTGAAGCTAGCTACGGTGAAGTTTACGTCGATGATATGGCCCTCAGCCAACATCGTGATGCTATCAAGAAAAAAATCGCTTATGTGCCAGATTCACCAGACTTATTCTTAAATTTAACTGCTAATGACTATTGGTACTTTTTGACACGTATCTATGATTTGGAAGCTAGTCAGGTTGAGGAACGTTTGACTAATCTTATGGCTACCTTTGACTTGACGGAAAGTCGCTATAACCTCATTTCTTCCTTCTCTCACGGTATGCGTCAGAAGGTTGTCGTTATCGGTGCTCTTCTGGTAAATCCGCAGATTTGGGTTTTGGATGAGCCTTTGACTGGTCTGGATCCACAGGCATCTTATGATTTGAAAGAAGCCATGCGTAACCACGCTAAGGAGGGTAATAGTGTGCTCTTTTCAACCCACGTTCTAAGTGTAGCTGAGCAGCTCTGTGATCGTATTGCTATTTTGAAGAAAGGAAAACTCATCTTCCAAGGGTCTCTAGCGGAACTTAAGTCTCAGTACCCTGACAAGGATTTGGAAACTATTTATCTGGAAATGGCTGGACGTAAGATCGAGGAGGTGTAGTCATGAACTGGAACCATGTTTGGGAGCTTTTTAAAATTAATCTCCTCTATGCAAATCCTCAAGCAGTAACTAACCTACAGAAACGTCAGGAGAAAAAGAAAAAGGCTAATTTCTCCATCGTTAATGCCATGCTTAGACAACAACTCTTGATTTTAATTGTTTTTACGGTTGTATATAGCTATCTTTTTGTAGGTGTCGATTATAAGGCCAATCCTGGAGTCTTAACCCTATATCTTTTGACATTTTCAGTCATGGGGCTTCTCCAGACTTTTACGGCTCTCTATAGTACCTTTTACGATAGTAAGGATAGCAAGGCTTATCTGCCTCTTCCCTTAAAGCCATCAGAAGTCTTTTTGGCCAAGACCTTGTCAGGTTCTATGGTTGGGATGACCTTCATGGTACCTATCCTTAGTCTTCTCATTCTAGCTTACTGGCAATTTATTGGCCCGCTGGGGATAGTCGTGGGGTTTCTATCCTTTATCGTTTCTCTCTTTATCAATCTCGTTTTTTCAGTGATTCTGTCTAATAGTGTTGGAACGCTGATTGTTCGCAGTTCTCGTCAAAAGCTCTATTCGACTATTTTGATGACCCTGTCAACCCTATTGATTATGTTCCCTATCATGATGGTTGGTTTTCTTAATGGTTATGTTAAGGGTGCTGGACATATCGATTTTCCTTTGTTGCCTTATCTAAGAGGTTACTATGATGTGGTAGCTGCTCCTCTATCTCCGGAGGCTCTACTAAATTTTTATCTTCCTCTTATCTCAGTGCTTATCTTGGGTCTTTGGTTTTATAAAGTCAGAATGCCTCGTTATTTCCACGAAGCCATTTATAACAAAAAGGCTAGAAAGACTCAGGTAAAAGTTGTTACTCGAAGTCAAAGACAGGTCTTGGTTCGCCATCATTTATCTACTTTGGGAAACTCAACCCTCATTATCAATACCTATGTGGTACCAGTATTATATATGATCATGCTGGGCGGAGGTGCCTTCTTTTTGAAAGATTTAGGTCCAGACTATTTCGGGCTCATGCTTTTAGTCGGAATTGCCTTTGGTTTCTTTTCAGCGCAACCAACAAGTTTTCTTGGGGTGGCAACTTCCTTAGAGGGAACAAACTTTGACTTTATCCGTAGCCTGCCAATCAATACGGGTGACTATCTTCGTCAAAAGTTTTGGATTTTCTATGGCTTGCAAGTCGGTGTATCCCTCTTACTAGGAGGACTTGGTTTAATATTCCTTGCACATCTCCATCCTATTTTGGTGGCAAGTTTCGCTCTTGGTTTTCTCGTAACAACCTATCTTGTAGGTGGCTATTTCTTTGAACGTGACCTTAAATTATTGGAAGTGAATTGGCAGGAAGTCACTCAGCTCTTCAATCGGGGTGGCGGACAGTGGCTCTATATGGGTATCTTTATTCTTACAATTTTCATCGCTGCCTTGCTAGGAGGTATTGTCTTCTTTGCAAGTAAGTTCTGGATTGCCCTAGTAGTCAACGCTATAGTATCTGGGCTTATAGCTTTAATTGCCCTAATCGTTTATCTCTTTGTTGACCGCAGACGTTGGAAACGTATTAGAGCCATATTTTTTGCCTAGAACAAACTGTTTAAAGAGGGCTCTTTGTCAACTGTAGTGGGTGACGAAAAGCTAACATCTAGAGAGGACCTGATAGGTCTTCTCTTTTTTTATGTTCAGAG
>NZ_JACLQK010000017.1:0-50312 GCF_016648645.1 Streptococcus sp. 22.1
ATTAATAGCTTCTTTTGGTAAAAATCTATCCAAAGCTTTATAAAAATCTGCTTCGGATTGGCAAAATCCAGTAATTAAAGTTAATTTTGGGCTGTTCTCAAAGTTTTCTTCAATAAACTGTGTAATTCGTTCGTTGATGGTTTCGTTTTGAATTATTAAACCATTCTGGATAATTGGCATTTTGGAAATAGAATCTTGAATCAAAACTTTTAAAGTGGGTGAAACGAGATTTTTATTATCGTTTAACGCTTCAGGCTTATATAAATCAAAATAAAAAATCTGCTGTTTGCTTTTTAAAGATTCTTCAATAGTTTTTCTATGTGAAAATGACATTAATAGAATCTCATTTTCAAGATACTTAAAAATGTGCTGGTTAATGATTTGCGTTTGTCTTAATTCTTCTGAGTTCTTAGAAGGAATATTTGAAAGATTCACCAAGAAAATCAAAAGAGTTGCTAAGTAAAGTTCAGCTTCTTGGCAATGATTAAGTAATTCTATTTTTTCGCTACCAAACACAACGGTAGCTTTTTTGGTTTGGTTTAAAAGAGTTGATTTGATTTTAAAAACAGCTTGCTTATAATCGAAAGTTTCATCACGGTTTAAATCTTTCAAAATATCAGCTATCCTTTGAGAATGAAAGCCTAAATCGCTAATTGGTAGAGCTTCTCGGTAAAATTCTGGAACTTCTTCATCACCCGTAAAGAGGCGGTTACTGGAAACGCGGTTAATTTCAGGAATGAATGAAATTTTGGGGTTGTTTTCACCCACTAATCTATTCAAAATACTGTTGACGAAATCTTCTTGGTTTCGTTTTTTCTTTTCAGATTTTTGCAAAATATAACAAAACCATCCTAATCTAAATTCTGTCACATGATTTCTCCTTGAGATTTCTGAGATTTTTTACCTGATGAATGAGATAAAAATATTCGCTACACTATAACCATAAACAAAGTCGACAATGTTTATAACGTAAATTATATCAAAATCAAAGGAGAAATCTCATGAATCATATTCAAAAATCGACCCCAAAAGCAGAACTTTCTCAACTTGTTAGCCCCTACCAGTTAGAAGTAGCTAAAACACTAAGTGAAGCTATGGCAGATAATCAAGCCTTAGAGCTTCTAGCTAATGATATTTTGCATAAAGTGGGCAATTTAGCACTTACTCAGTCTGAAATACTCAAAAATACTCCAGAAGCTAAAGACTATACAGATTATATTCTTAAAGCATTTACTTATTATGCTACTGAAAAGATGAAATGAGGTAGCTTTATGATGAATTACTTTATAGCTTTTATAATTATCGTTGTTGCTATATTTATTTGGGATTGGTTCGAAAAACCAAAACAAGCAAATAAAAAGCACTGTAGCGAAGAAGAAATCGCTCTGGCAGAATTTATGGAAAAACAGCAAGAAATCAATCAACTTTTCTTGGTCGCTAAAGCAGAAATGCGAAAAATTTCAAGAAAATAAAAGGATTGTTTAGCCTAGACAAATAGTCAAAACATGTTGAAATATACTACTGTTTCACTGCCTAAAATTCATTCTAATCGCTTTAAAAACTGAAGGCAGCGAAATTTAACTTTTTATCAATTTTCTTGTATAAATAGAGGCAGAAAGGAGACTAGCCATGAAAAAACTAATGGCATATATTCTTGGATTTGTTGCTTGTGCTTGGCTTATTAACTGGGCGGTGAAACTAATTCTGGAAGTTTGGTGGTTCTTGGTTTTGATAATAGCGGTTGTTTTTATTGGCTGGTTCGCCTTTCGGATTATTAAATCTAAAGATTGGAGGTAGAAATGAAAAGAAAATTCGATTCACTATCTTGGAGCGAGTGGAATTGGCAACGTCCTTTTTCTGAAGAAGACGTCAAAAGTTTACTTGGTCAGTTGGTTGGTCTAACTCGACGTAAAAGTATTATTTTTGAAGTTCGCATGACTAAAAACCGTGTGCAGTATCTTCTAGGGACGGAAGAACAAGATAAACGTCATATTCATCAGCTGATTCAATCGCACCGAGCTATTCAGTTTTCAAGAGCTCCAAAACGCGAAAAACTTTCGGTTGCACGGTTAGTGAACATCAAAGAATCTCACTATGCTTTAAAAACGGACTCTGTAGAAAACATGATACGTTCAAGCCTTGCAATTTCAAAAATACTTCAGCCAGATGAAACAGTAGTTGTTCAGTTGGTCATTGGTGCAGGCTCACCACCTCGGCCGCAGCCAAAAGATTTGCCGAATTTATCCGTTAAATGGTATCAAGTGATTACAAATAATATTCCTGAACTTTCCGAAAGTTCCAAAAAGCTGATGAAACAAAAATTAAACCAATCTACTTTTAAGTGTGAAATTCGTCTTGGTGTCCAATCTCGCAGTATTTTGCGAACAAAGGAATTTTTTAATAGTTTGTTAAGTAGTTTTCGCATGATGGAATCAAATGCAACCATTGAATTAAAACCATTAGCTATCCAAAAACTAAATCAAGCACAACCTTCTTGGGCTTATCCCTATAGCTTGGGAATTTCAGACCTTGCTTGTTTTCTACTTCTACCAATTGGTGAAGAAAATATTGCAGGCGTGCCAAATGTTCACCCTAAATTAGTGACTCCGCCTTTGGGCTACAATATTAATCGGAAGATTCAGCGAAGTCTGGCGCAAACGGTTGAAAGTCAACCAAGACCAATTCAAATTTCAGCACAAGCTGGCAAAAAGCACACCGTTTTTCTCGGTTCAACAGGTTGTGGTAAGACTACCACTATGAGTCATTTGATTTTATCAGATATAAAATCTAAACATCATAGTGTAGTTGTGGTAGATGCCAAAGGTCAACTTACTCATGAACTTTTAGAGCGCACACCAACTGAACACGATGAAGATACAGTAGTCATTTCACCAACCACCAAACGAGTTGTTGGCATCAATCCTTTTGAACTCACCAAATATGGTATTGAACCCGAAGTTATCGCAGATTATCTACTGGAGCTATTTAAAGGGCTTTATCCTGAACATTTTGGAATTTACTCGCTGGACATTTTGTCACACAGTTTTCTAACGCTTGCTAGAATTCCAAATACCTCTTTAGTGATGTTACCAAGTTTGCTCACTAATAAGTCCTTTCGAAATAAACTATTAAGAGAGTTAAAAGACCCAATTGGACTGGAGAGCTTCTGGAACTGGTTTGAGCTACTCAGTGAAGCCCAACGTCACCAGATATTAAACCCCATTTTGAATAAATTCCGACAGTTTTTGCTTCGTCCGCAACTTCGGGCAATGTTGGGACAAACTAATCCAAATTTCAGTCTTGCAGAAATCTTCAAAAGCCGAAAAATCGTATTGATTCCACTAAATAAATCGGTAATCGGTTCAGAATCTGCGAAACTCATTGGTAGCCTCATCACTTCATTGCTCTGGATGTTAATTTTGCGCCAGTCGTCAGTTGAGCCAAGCAAACGCCAATCGGTCTTTATCTATATTGATGAAACACCAAGTTTCCTAGGAATCCCCAATTCTAACTTAGATGAAGCACTTTCACAATCTCGCCAATTTAATGTTGGCTGGAATATCGGCTTCCAGCATCTTGCACAGATGTCACCTCAGTTAAAAGCTGGTATTGAATCTAATGTTGCGAATAAAATTGTTTTTGGCTTAAATCTTGATGAAGCTCGCGAAATGGCAAAATATACTCTGGAGATTGATAAGGAAGATTTTTACAGCTTACCACCATTTTGGGCATATATTCGTACTGAAATTTCACAAAATACTTATTGTTGGATTATTGGTAAAGCCTACCCACCTAAACCAAAAATTAGAGATAGTCGTGTACCATTTTTGAATAGCTTGAGCCGATACGGACAAGATATTTCAGAAATTGAAAGCCAATTCGAAAACTATATTTTTGAAAAATCTACTTCGAAAAATGAAAATTCTAACCCAAAATTAACAGATTTAGGGCGCAGAAAGCGTTCCAATCGCTCTTCGAATCGTGTTGATGAAGAAAAATCTTCCACCTCTGATAAATAAAGGTTTTCAGGATTTTTACTCACACGACTTACTCCGTAACTAAGCACATTTTACAGGAGCACACCCTTTAAATTTTAATGGAGAACAAAACAGATGAAATGGAATTACAAAATAGATAACAACACGCAAATTCTTTACTTTTTGAGTCAAGCAAGATTTGCGACCACTAACCAATTAGCCAGACTCTTTTTCGCGGATAGCGATCGATTTGAGACTACTATTCGCCGCACTAATTTTGCACTGCAAAGCCTGAAGAAAGCTGGATTGATTTCACACTTGAAACGGCGAGTTGGTGGCGCACGCCGTGGCTCTGCTTCTTATGTTTGGCAAATTACTTTTCAAGGACTAAAATTTCTTAAAAACCAAGATAAAACAGTTGTTTTGCGTTATAAAAATAAATACGAGCCAACCCAACATCATGTTGAACATACTTTAGCGATTACGGAAATTTTTGTTGAGACACTGGAGACCGTTCGAAATTCAGATAAACTGTCATTTGAAACCTTTTCGTTTGAACCAAATTCATGGCGAAGCTATCAGAAACTCTCTGGTATTGGAATGACTTTGAAACCAGACGCTTATTTGGAACTGATTAATCACGATTATGAAGACCATTATTTTCTGGAAATAGACCGAAGCACGGAAAGTCTTGTACGTATCCTAAATACTTGTAAGAAATATATTGAATATTATCGGTCAGGTATTGAACAACGCCAAAAGGAAGTTTTTCCCTATGTTTTGTGGGTTGTGCCGGATGACAAGCGAAAGCTGGCAATTTCGAAAGTGATCCAAAAAGAACTCTACAATTTTTGGGAATTATTCACTGTGATTACTTTAGACGAATATTCAGATTATATCAAAGGAGGGGTTTCGAATGAATCAGAAGAATCAAGATAGAGATTCAAAACAGGCTTTACACACCGCCGATGAAATTTGTCGAATTGGTCGAACGACTTACTTAATCCGTCACCGTTTTACTGGAAATCGCAATCTTGAAAATGTCCTAGAAAGGTTGATTTTAAGCGATAAATCACTACTTTAACAGTAGTAAAAATGGTATAATAGAGGTATAAGGTGTGTGAACTCCAAAAGGAGAAAAACACATGAACAGAACTTTGACAATTTCAGATTATAGACAGGTAGATACTTCAAAACTTTCAGATATTACGGTAGTTTATTGTCGCTTAAGTCAAGACGATGGTCTGGACGGAGATAGTAACTCAATTACCAATCAGAAGAAAATTCTGCTTGATGTAGTTACAAGAGAAAATCTATCTAATCCTATTTTGTTTGTCGATGATGGTTTCAGTGGAACAAACTTCGACCGTCCAGCTATTTCGGAAGCACTTAGACTAGTGGAAAATCGACAAGTTTCAAACTTTATCGTTAAGGATTTGAGCCGTTTAGGACGTTCTTATATCAAGGTTGGTCAACTAACGGAAATCACCTTTCCTAGTTTTGATGTCCGCTTTATCGCCTTTAATGATGGAGTAGATTCGAATAGGCCTAATGAGAGCAACTCCATTTTCTTACCAATTAAGAGTTTAATGGACGAAATGTATGCGGCGGATACCAGCAAGAAGATTCGGGCAGTGGTGCAATCTAAAGCGAGAGCTGGCGAACGTGTTACAGTAAATCCACCTTATGGCTACCTCAAAACCCCAAACAACCCTAAAAATTGGATTGTTGACCCAGTTGCCAGTGAAGTCGTGAAGCGGATTTTTCAGGAAGCGAAAAGTGGAAAAAGTCTCTCAGAGATTTCGAAAGGGTTAGAAAATGACAAAATTTTTAAACCAGACCGTCACCGAATAGAAATTGGTTTGAAACCTATTTCCTCCAGTCCAAATGTGGAGACTCTACCGTATTTTTGGACACGAGAAACCTTAAGCGCTATCTTAGGGCGTGAAGAATATCTGGGGCATACGGTCAATCTTCGAACACGGACAAAATCTTATAAAGACAAACGTAAAGTAGATAACCCAAAAGAAGATTGGCTGATTTTCAAAAATACTCATGAAGCAATTATCGACCAAGAAACTTTTGATATTGTTCGAAAAATGCGAAATCATAAGCGGTCTAATCAACGGTATAAAAATCGGATTGATCACGAGAATTTGTTTGCGGGATTGGTTTTTTGTGGAACTTGCGGAAGGAAACACTATTTCTGCCCATTTCAAAGTAAAACAGGACTCAATCACGACCACTACAAGTGTTCTGGATATCGCAAGCCGATTGATGGTTGCGAAAATCCACACTACATTCAAAAGTCCGCCTTGATTGAGATTGTGAGTGGTAAGCTCCGCCAAACTATTCAGGAAATCCACTTCGACCAAGAAGCCTTTTTGAAAAAGTTAGAACAGCAAAGCCAAGCTCAATTCAGCAAAAACAATAAACGCCAGCGCCAGCAACTTCAAAAGGATGAACACCGCTCTAAAGAGATTGACAGCATCATTCAGAAGCTTTATGAAGACAATCTACTTGGTAAAATTTCAGATGAACGCTTTATGAAACTAAGTCAGAGCTATGAAGAAGAACAGAAACAACTTCAAACTTCCATTTCTGATTTAACTGAAAAACTCGCCAAACAACAAGAAGATAGCTTGAATATCTCCAAGTTTATGGCGAGAATTTCAAAATATACAGAGCTTCCAAAATTAACCGTTGAAATAGTGAATGAACTGATTGACAAGATTGTTATTCAGAAACCAACTGGCACGAAACGCAACCGCATTATTCAGATTGACATTTATTATAATTTCATCGGGAAGCTAAACAACGAAAAAAGCGAGCCAAACAACTAGGCTCGCTAATATTAACCCATTTAACTAAACTGCTATATGTCAGGTCAGCTTCTTCCGAGCTTTTTTCTTATAGTTTTTTGGCTTTAGCAATGGTTGTATCAATACTTGAAACTACACTATGGGTGAGGCCTGTACGCTCAAGGTCCATGAGACCGGCGATAGTAGTCCCACCAGGGCTACAGACCTTGTCAATAAGGTCATGTGGACTGTCGCTACCAAGACTGAGATTTTCAGCAGTAGCTAGAACCGTCTGTGTGGCAATGGTCAGAGCGACCTGCTTACTTAGGCCGTTTTTGACACCAGCCTTGGCTAGAGCCTCGATAAAGAGGGCGATGTAGGCAGGGCTAGAACCTGCTAAGGCAGTAAAGGTATCAAAGTCCTTCTCAGCCAATTCAACAGTGGTTCCAAAACTGTCTGTGATTTCCTTGGCAACTGCCAAAAGGTCCTCGGATACCTTATCATTAGTGCAAAGACCAGTAGTGCTTTTGAGAATTTGAGCATTAAGGTTCGGCATGATACGAATAAGAGGAAGGTCTGGACTGGTGAGGGAAGCGAGGCGTTCTAAGGTCACTCCAGCAGCCATACTTATGATAGGTTGATGGAAATTGAGATCGGCTAGTACCTTATCAAACATTTGAGGTTTGATACCAAGGATGACCAGGTCAGCATTATCCAACAATTCCTGATGGGAAGCAGCCGCTTCAACCTCTAGTTCCTCTGCAATCTGGCGTGAACGAGCCAAGGAAGACCCTGAAATAATGATACGATGTGAGCTTTTATTTAGGCCGTTGATAATGGCTGTAGCCATCTTTCCGACACCGATAAAACCTATAATCATGGGTTACTCCTTGTCTTAGTAGTTTTTAATTAAATCTACTGTTGAGCGATCCAACTTCTTAACAATAGCTTGTAAGAAGGCCTGTGCTTCTAGGAAGTCATCCATCGCATAAAGGGTTTGGTGCGAGTGAATGTAGCGGGCACAAACACCGATAGTTGTTGATGGAACACCAGCATTCTGCAAGTGAGCGGCACCAGCATCTGTTCCGCCCGCAGCACAGTAGTATTGGTATTTGATACCCGCTTCTTCAGCTGTAGTCAAAAGGAAATCTTTCATATTTGGCAACATGATGTGACCTGGATCGAAGAAACGAATAAGGGTACCATCGCCTACCTTACCTTGATTACCATAGATATCCCCTGCAGGAGAACAGTCCACTGCAAAGAAAACTTCAGGATCAAATTTAGTGGTAGAGACATGGGCACCACGTAAACCAACTTCTTCTTGAACATTGGCACCAGCAATTAGAGTATTGTTGAGTTCTTGATTCTTAACGTTTTCCAAGAGTTCACGAATCATGAGAACACCATAACGGTTATCCCAAGCTTTAGAAATGACATTCTTTTGATTGGCTGTGAGAATTGTTTCTGATTCAGGAATGATGACATCACCTGGGAAAACACCGTAGGCATTTGCTTCTTCTTGGTTGGCAAAACCAGCATCAAAGACGATATCAGAAACACTAGGAAGACTTGAAGCTCCGCCACTAGCACGTAAGAAATGAGGTGGAACTGAACCCGAGATGACAGGATAGACACGACCGTCACGAGTGTGTAGGGTGAAGCGTTGTGAGCTGACAACCAGTGGGTTCCAACCACCAAGTTCGACGACACGGAAAGTCCCGTCTGCTTTGATTTCCTTAATCATAAACCCAACTTCATCCATGTGGGCAGCCACAAGCACCTTAGGGGCATTTTCTGCTTGGCTATGCTTGATACCGAAAATACCACCGAGACCATCTGTTTGGACCTCATCTACAAGTGGGGTGATGTTTTTGCGAAGGTAGTCGCGTACAGGAGCTTCAAAGCCTGAAGTAGCACTGAGCTCGGTTACTTCTTTAATTTTGTCAAATAGGGTAGTCATAAAATCCTCCTTGAGTAGTACTTGCTACTATTTTAGCACGATTCTCAAGAGATAGGTAGCCTCTCCCCATTCGTCTAAAATTATGGTAAAATGTTTCTTATGAAACGTAAAACATTGGCCTTGTTTGCTGGAGGCGTAGGAGCTTTAGGTCTCTTGGCAATGGCAGAGAAGTATAGACAGTCACGTGCAGAAATGAAGAAGGCTGCATTAATCCAAGATATTAGACAAGAATTATCTCACTTGGGGACTATCGCAGTTCTTTATACAAATCCCACTGATAAGGAAAATCCAGGACTTACAGGAGGTATCGTCTTAGAGGATGGACGTTCCTATAGCTTTGTTTATGCAGAGGATATCTTGACCTATGAGGAGGAGCAGGCATGATTATTCCTAAGAATCTTGAAGAATTGGCAAGCTATGTTGAAAGTGATCAAAAGGTGGTTTTCTTTTTCACTGCTGATTGGTGTCCAGACTGCCAGTTCATCTATCCAGTTATGCCTGAAATTGAAGCCCTCCATCCAGATATGACCTTTGTGCGTGTTAACCGTGATGATTATATGGCTTTGGCACAAACTTGGAATATCTTTGGTATTCCAAGTTTTGTCGTGACTCAGAAAGGTCAGGAATTGGGACGCTTGGTCAATAAAGCTCGTAAAACCAAAGAAGAAATCAATGTCTTTTTGTCGGAGATTTAAAAGATGAAAATCAATCACTTTCCTAATATCTCTCTTGATATTTCAGAAACCAAAGAAAAGTATCTGACAGAAAAAAATGAGAGGATCATCGAAGAATTATGCCAAGTTTTAGTAGAGCATTCCAAAATTGAAAGTGATATCTTCCTAAAACACCAAGAAATAAACACCTACAAAAAGGAAAATAATCTTCCTACACATCAAACTATTCCTAGAGAAATGGAGTTATTTGATGAATTTAAAGAGAAGTTGACTCCTTTAGCTCAAAAACACTTGACTGATAACTGTTATAAAAGAGGTTTTTCAGCTTCTTTTGGTTCTCCAGGCACCTATGATTTTGTGTTAGAGCCTTGTCGAGTTAAGTTTATTATGAAGAGTAAGGCTAAGATGTTTCTCGAATTTTCTTATGGGAATGACTTTTGGTACCATAAACAATTTATCGTAAAATTAACAGAGAGTGACTGGAAAATTGACAAGATTAGTTATCGCTATGGTAGTAATGACGATTCTTGGCATGTCAGTCGATTTTAAAATCTATAAAAGAACTATTGAAGGAGAACCCATGATTTTTGCATACAATAAGGAACAAGTTGGTGACGTTTTGTTGGTTATCTTGGAAGATACTAAGGACATCAAACGTAGCGTAGAACGTAAAGGTAAAGTGGCGCGTGTCACAGCTGATGAAACAGGCAAGACTCTTGCTTGGAATATTTTTGAAGCGTCAAGCCTCATTGATATTGAAGGTAACGGTCAAGTTTTCTTGTCAGACCAAGATGTAGCTGTTTTGAACGAGGAATTGGCTAAAGAGGGCTTTGAAGAGCGTTTGGAAAATACACAAGGTCCAGTCTTTGTGGTTGGACAAATTGATGAAATGGTTGCACATCCAGACAGTGACCACCTTAACATCTGCCAAGTGAACATCGGTGATAAGAAGGTCCAAATCGTTGCAGGAGCACCAAACGCAGCCCTTGGTCTTAAAACTATCGTAGCTCTTCCTGGTGCTATGATGCCTAGCGGTGCCCTTATCTTCCCAGGAAAACTTCGTGGTGAAGATAGTTATGGTATGATGTGTGCCCCACGTGAGTTGGCACTTCCAAATGCCCCACAAAAACGTGGTATTATTGAACTTGATGATTCAGCAGTAGTCGGTGAGGCTTTTGATCCAGCTAAACACTGGAAAGGGTAAATAAGACAAGAAGCGGTAAGTAAGCCGCTTTTTTTCAGGAGAGCTCGTCTTGGCAAATGGTTCAAAATTTTCGAGAACCTCTTTATGCTTACCAAGTTCATCATCAAAATATAATAGTATTGCTCTCAATCTCTATTATTTGCCAAAACAACTTTATCCGAGCAATTATCTAAAAAATGTGGCTTCAAGTTTATTAATCAAGTTGTATTTTATTTATCTGTCAGACTCAGATTTGGTGATGATTATAAAAGAAAGGAAAGTTCAATGGCTTACAACAAACATAAGGGAGTCCTTGTTTTTATGATTCTCTATACAGTCCTCTTTGTTTTTGACGGTATACGAGTATTTGATGCTCCCTTACCTTCTTCTTTAACGACCTATTTAGTTTATACCATCATGTTTTTGTATGGTTGCTTCTTATTTAAGTCTGAATTGCTCAAAAAGTGGGAAGAGGTCAGAAGTTCTAAAAGAAAATTTTTCTTGGGGGTTTTAAAAGGCTGGCTCTTACTTGTCCTGGTGACCATTTTCTTTGGACTACTATCGGCAATATTGAGGCAGGTTTTGGGACTAAGTGAACAAGGACTAAACGAGGCTAATATACAAAGTACCTTTAAAGAACAACCACTACTGATAGCAGTTTTCGCCTGTATCATTGGACCTTTGGTGGAAGAACTCTTTTTCCGTCAAATTTTATTGCATTGTTTACAGAGACATTTGCCAAGCTGGCTAAGCATTTGTGTGGTAGGATTTGTTTTCGCCTTGACCCATATGCACAGTTTGTCTTTATCAGAGTGGGTCAGTGCAGTTGGTTACTTAGGTGGCGGAGTAACCCTTTCAATTATTTATGTGAATGAAAAGGGAAATATTTACTATCCCTTGATGGTTCATGTGCTAGGAAATATTTTATCTTTTATAGTATTGGTCATTGGTAGTATGCAATAAGTGAATTCCAAACTATTTCAGCTTACAAAGAAAAAGGCAAAGGACTCTCGTCTCTCTTCTATCAATAAAACAACTTCAAAACGGAGTGTTAAAATTATTTTAAGTGGTAACTCTGGGTCAGCAGAGGATGATTTGAGTAAGTAAACTAATGACAAGTTTGTATGGCGATAACTGTTCTTTGAATCGACAGCTCATACCAAGCTTCCTACTTCCTTTGCTAGTAGCTCAGCTCATCTTCAGATGTCTAATATTTAGTGACAAGTACATTTATTGCAGAACTCATCCTGCTTTTCACCCGAATAGATTTTACTTTTTTCTATTTAATTGAAGTCAATAATGTGATATATATATCTTATTTTTATTCTTGCTTTTTCAAAATCTGTCACTTTTTTTACTTCTACTTACGAATAGATAGGTGGAGGTAAAAAAATGTATAACAAAGTTATTTTAATTGGACGTTTGACGGCGACTCCTGAAATGGTAAAAACTGCTAGTGATAGGTCTTTTACACGTGTCACAGTTGCGGTTAATCGTCGCTATAAGACGCAAAATGGTGAGCGTGAGGCTGACTTTATTACAGTGGTTGTCTGGGGGCGTTTGGCTGAGACCTTAGCATCTTATGCTAGCAAGGGGAGTTTAATTTCTCTTGATGGGGAGCTTCGTACCCGTAGGTACGATAAGGATGGTCAAACCCATTACGTTACTGAAGTGCTTTGTTCCTCTTTCCAACTTCTGGAGAGTCGTGCTCAGCGTGCTGTGAGGGAAAATAATCCTGATAATGACTTGGCTGACCTCGTCTTGGAAGAAGAGCTTCCCTTCTAGTTTATCCTTTGACTAGCTATCTAGGTCTCCCATCTTTGAAGAACCTCTCTAAAAAATCATTATCTTGTTCCATACCTTGTTTTGAAGAATTGTTGGAGATAAAATATTAAACACTTGTTAGACTAATAAACAGTAAAATTAGATAAGACTTAGGATGATAGGTGTTTAATAGTGTAGATAGACTAGAAAAAATAGTTTATGAAGCCCTAAAAGGTTGATATATCAACCTTTTAAATGTTAAGCAAAATATTCAAAAGAATGCATACAATTAACAGTTGTTTCTAATCTATATCATTGTTTTATTACCGATTTTTAAATTAAATGATAGAGGTTTCATGATAAACTATAGATGGGTAAGGAAAAAGCTATAAAAGTTACTTTTATAGTAGGCATTATTTGTTTGGAAGGAAAGTGTGAAATATCACAACTATAACGCTATCCTTGCAATTGTTTGAGACAGTTGCATTTTTGTTTATCGTTGTGAGGCCCTAGGCCTGTATAATGATTTCACAGACAATTGACTATGACACTCCGACTGACATATGAATTAGGATGTTAAGCGGTCGTTGACTTTTCGTCTAGCCTTGGGGGAACACATTGGTGTGATTCCTAAGACTCACCAGACTAATGTGTTTGAAGCTAGGATGATTCGTCTTAGCTTTTTTGTGTCCTTTAAAATGGAGGTCTTCGGTATTTCTTTTCTTATGCTATAATAGAAGGACTAAGTGAGATATTGTCTCGCAAATCTTGGAACGGGAGTGACACTAATGCTTGACTTTACCCAAGAAGAGAAAGACTTTTTTATGTCTGAAGCTCTTAAGGAGGCCGAAAAATCTCTAGTTAAAGCAGAGATTCCAATTGGCTGTGTCATCGTTAAAGATGGCGAAGTCATAGGTCGTGGGCACAATGCACGTGAGGAGCTCAATCAAGCTATCATGCATGCGGAGGTCATGGCTATTCAGGAGGCTAATAGGACTGTGGGCAATTGGCGTTTGTTAGATTGTACCCTCTTTGTAACCATCGAACCCTGTGTCATGTGTAGTGGGGCAATTGGCTTGGCTCGTATTCCTAAAGTGATCTATGGAGCAAGCAATCAAAAGTTTGGTGGTGCGGGTAGCCTTTACGATATCCTAAGAGATGAGCGTCTCAACCATCGCGTAGAAGTAGAGACTGGTGTCATGGAGGAAGAGTGTGCTAAGATTATGCAAGACTTTTTCCGTCAGAGTCGTGAACGCAAAAAAGAAGCCAAACGATTGGCTAAATTGGAAACAAGGCAAGATATGTAAACAAAAGTGCAAGTCCAAAGGGACTTGCACTTTTTAATGGAAGAAGAGTATTTTTGTTTTCCTGAAGGCAGTTTAGGTCACTCTTTCTATGATTTTTTTTCTTTTTCTCTTGTTAAAAGAAAAATAGGCATAAAGAGGATTAGAGTACCAAAAGCGGACTTCAAATTAGTATCAATAATTGGTGTTCCTAATCGTACATGAAAGATAAGGTTGATTAGGAGTATCAAAAGTAGGCTACCGATAATTCCAGCTAAAGCTATTTTTACGAGTAAATAGTTATTCATTTTAGGTGATTGATTAGCAGTAGTATCATTTGTTTGATTTTTTGTATGTTTCATGAGTTATCATCCTCAAAATCTTTGAGATGTCAGGTGAGTTCTGTTAGTTAGTGGGTGAGGTTATAGAAAGACTTACCTGCAGCATAGCTAAGGTCATAAGTCAGTTTTGCAGCAGCAATGCCAACAGAAATAGCGGCCCAAGGAACCACTCCACCTGATACAGCTTCAAGTTCTTGAGTAGTCATGTTTTTACGATTGTTAATGGTCTTAGTCATTGTTCATATGTCCTTTCTTTTATCGCGCAGAGTCCATGTAGCCATTGTAGGCTCCAAGGCATACCATAGTTCCAATAGGTCCTGAAGCTAGGCAGAGCCCTCCAATGGCAAGGTTAGTCTTCCATCCGCCTCCTGTTACTGAGGCTAGGTCAGCTGCCTTCATTTCTTTATTAATCATTGTCATTCTCCTTTTTTTATTTTTGGTGAGTTTTTAAATCTCATACCCTCTCACCACGAGTTAAGAGATGTGTTAAACATGACTTCTCCTTTCAATAGAGTCAGCCATGTCACTAGCTTTTGGTGCTTTCCTCAAGCTATGGATTTATTATAAGGTGTCGAGAAATAAAAAAGTAGTGACATAAATGTCACCATGGTAAGTCTTATGTTTTATCGAAGTTTAGACTGACCGAAGGAAATAATAGGGACTGATAGGAAATAGGTCTAGCTAGTCTTATCGTAAGTTCTCTACTTGCAATCACTTCGATTTATGGTATAATATTTTTCGGAGCAACATCTGTGCGTGAAGCGGGTCAGGGGAGGAATCCAGCAGCCCTAAGCGATTTCAGGTGTGTGCTCTTTTTTTGTGTCGAGGAGGATTTATGGCCAAATTTAGTGTTTTTAAAGATCAAGAGAGCCTTTTTGCTTGTCCAATCTGTCAGGTGCCAATGCATTTGGATTTGTCTAGCTTGGTTTGTCAGAATAGGCATACCTTTAATATAGCTAAGCAGGGCTTTGTCAATTTTTTAAGACAGACTAAGGGAGATAAGCACTATGATATGGCTTCTTTTGAAAAGAGGAGTCAGATTCTTGCAGCAGGTTATTACGATCCTATCCTGGAGGTGATTTCAGAGCGCTTGCGTGACCTTCCTGGACACTCGCACGTGTTAGATGTTGCCTGTGGTGAAGGCTATTATAGCCGTCAGTTGGCTCAAGAGTTTGACAAGGATTTCATGGCCTTTGACTTGTCTAAGGATTCTATCCTTCTTGCGGCTCGTCAAAATCCTCAGAAAAATGTAGCTTGGTTTGTTGGTGATTTGGCTCAATTGCCCTTACGTGAACACAGTATCGATGTCATTTTAGATATCTTTTCACCAGCTAATTATCAAGAATTTGGAAGACTTTTGTCTGATCAGGGCTTGATTTTCAAGGTTATTCCTCACGAAGATCATCTTAAAGAGTTTCGTCAACTGTTACCGGAGGCGCAGGCTTATTCTAACCAGGATGTTCTGGAACATTTTCAAGAGTCTTGTGAGCTTTTGGAGCGTGTGCCGATTGCTAAGACTTGGTCTATGCCATCAGAGCATGTTCAAACATTTGCTGAGATGACACCTCTTTTCTTCCATGCCAATAAGGATACTTTGGACTTGACTTCAGTGACGCAATTAACCGTTGCGGGAGAGCTGCTGATTGGTCGTATTAGAGATGATAAGCAATCCTAACAGTCGTTGGGATTTTTTTGATGGGAAAATATCTCAGTTAGCTTGTTTGGTCTTCCTAAAAGGTGTATGATGGGACCAATAAGTAAGAAAGTTTCAGTAATGGGTAAAAAGTGATGAAAAATAGAGCCTATAAGAACTACATATTTGATTTTTATGGTACCTTGGTTGATATCCTAACCGATGAGAAGGATCCTATGTTATGGGATAAATTAGCCCAACTTTACCAAGCTTATGGGGCGGATTATAAGGGTGAAGGTCTTAAAAAATCTTATGCTAAGCATGTGGCTCAGACTCGTAAGGAGTTAATAGAGATTAAAGGAGTTACTTATCCAGAAGTTGATTTAGCTCACATTTTCAACCAGCTTTATGTAGATGGTCGGTCTCAGTCTAGTTGCCATAATCAGCCAGAAGATTGGGGCCAACTGATAGCTATGGTATTTCGCGTCTTATCTCGTAAGCAGTTGTTAGCTTATCCGCATACCAAGGAGGTTTTGACCTTTCTAAAAGAGCAGGGCTGTCGTCTCTATCTCTTGTCTAATGCTCAAGCAGCCTTTACTAATGCTGAGATTGACTTAATGGAGTTAAGACCTTACTTTGATGCCATTTACCTGTCTTCGGATGTGGGTATCTGTAAGCCTCAACCTGAATTTTTGAAGCAAGTTTTGGATGATTATGGGTTAAAGCCATCTGAGACTGTCATGGTGGGAAATGACCTGACGACTGATATTGCTGTGGCTGAGGCAGTTGGGATCGATGGTATCTTGCTGAATACCTTCCCTTATTCTCGTCGAGAGTTGGAGAATTCCCCAATCAAACCAGATCGAGTGATTACTGACATAGAGGCTCTAAAGACAAATTTTACATAAAAATACACTCTATTTGGCAAAAGCAAAGACAATTATCAGAATTTTTGGTATAATAATTCCTAACTTTATGTGAATGGAGAATCTCATGACTGCACAAAAAATGTCTGCACAAGAAATTATCGCTTTTATCGGTAATGCTGAAAAGAAAACGAATGTTAAAGTAACTTTTGAAGGGGAATTGGCAACCGCTGTTCCAGCTTCTGTCACTAAGCTTGGTAATGTTCTTTTTGGAGACTGGAAAGATATCGAACCACTTCTTGTAAACTTGACTGAAAACAAGGACTATGTTGTGGAACAAGATGGCCGTAACTCAGCTGTTCCATTGCTTGATAAGCGTCACCTTAATGCGCGTATCGAACCAGGCGCTATTATCCGTGACCAAGTAACTATCGAAGATAATGCTGTTGTTATGATGGGTGCTGTTATCAACATCGGTGCTGAAATCGGTGCTGGTACTATGATTGATATGGGAGCAATCCTTGGTGGTCGTGCTACTGTTGGTAAAAACAGCCACATCGGTGCGGGTGCGGTCCTTGCTGGTGTGATTGAACCAGCTTCAGCAGACCCAGTTCGTATCGGTGACAACGTTCTTGTTGGTGCTAATGCTGTTGTTATTGAAGGTGTTCAAGTTGGTAACGGTTCAGTCGTTGCTGCTGGAGCTATCGTTACTCAAGATGTTCCTGAAAATGTGGTTGTAGCTGGTGTTCCAGCTCGTATCATCAAGGAAATCGATGAAAAAACACAACAAAAAACAGCACTCGAAGACGCTTTGCGTAACTTGTAACATATTGATAGTAGAGGCCTGTAAGGCCTCTATTTCTAGATTCTCTATAAAATAAATATAAATAAAAAGGACAAAAACATGACACTTGATTTAATCAAAATCAGACGAGACCTTCACCAAATTCCCGAAATTGGTTTGGAAGAATTTAAAACTCAGGCCTATCTCTTAGAACGTATTGCTGAAATGACTGAAGGGAAGGACTTTGTGGAGCAACGTTCTTGGCGTACAGGAATTCTTGTCTATCTTCACGGGCATGCTCCTGAAAAAACCATTGGTTGGCGTACAGATATTGATGGCCTCCCAATCGTAGAGGAAACAGATCTTGACTTTAAGTCTACTCATGAAGGTCGTATGCATGCTTGTGGACACGATATGCACATGACCACAGCACTTGGTCTTTTGGACCAGATGCTTCAAGTACAGCCTAAAAATAACATGCTCTTCCTCTTCCAACCAGCTGAAGAAAATGAAGCTGGTGGTATGCTTATGTATGAAGATGGTGCCTTTGGAGATTGGTTGCCAGATGAGTTCTATGGCCTCCACGTCCGCCCAGATTTCAAGGTAGGTGATATTGCGACTAACACAAGTACCCTTTTTGCTGGGACTTGTGAAGTCCTTGTTACTTTCAAGGGGAAAGGTGGACATGCGGCCTTTCCACATGAGGCCAATGATGCTCTTGTAGCAGCTTCTTACTTTATTACTCAAGTGCAAACGATTGTCAGTCGTAATGTTGACCCTATTCAGGGTGGGGTAGTTACCTTTGGTTCTTTCCATGCAGGAACGACTAATAATGTTATCGCTGAAACTGCAGAGGTTTATGGAACTATTCGTACCCTTACTCAGGAAATGAGTCTCCTTATCCAGAAGCGCGTGCGCCAGATTGCAGAAGGTGTAGCAGCTAGCTTTGGTATGGAAGTGGATATCATGTTGAAACAAGGTGGTTATCTTCCTGTGGAAAATAATCCAGCCTTGGCTAAAGAGTTGATGGCCTTCTTTGATGCTAGCCCAGAAGTTAACCTGATTGATTGTCCACCGGCTATGACTGGAGAGGATTTTGGTTATTTGCTTAGTAAAGTTCCTGGTGTCATGTTCTGGTTGGGAATCGACACGCCATATGCACTTCACCATCCTAAGATGAGTCCAAACGAAGATGCCCTCGCTTTTGCAGTGGCTGAAATTGGAAAATTCCTTAAACACAAGGCAGAAGCCTAATCAGAGTCGATAAAGCTAAAAAATCTACCAAGTCTGACTTTTGGTAGATTTTTTGATATGATAAACCTATGAAAAATGAACTTAGAAAAACAGTCTTGGCTCAATTAACTTCACAAGAACCTGAGACTAAGGCTAAGATAGATAAACATCTTTTGGAGCAATTGATTGCCTTACCTGCTTATAAAAAGGCTCAGGTGATTGCGACTTATTTGTCTTTTCCTCATGAATATGACACCAGTCTTTTAATCAATCAGGCTTTAAAGGATGGTAAACGACTTTTGATTCCTAAAACATATAAACAAGGTCGAATGATTTTTGTGGATTATGATCCAGATAATCTTGTTGCAACCTCTTTTGGCTTGATGGAACCTGCGTCTGATTTGGCTGTGGAAAAATCAGAGATTGATTTGATTCATGTGCCAGGAGTAGTTTTCAATGATGAAGGCTATCGTATTGGTTACGGAGCAGGTTACTATGACCGCTATTTGTCTGATTTTGAAGGGGATACAGTTAGTACGGTTTATCCTTGCCAGAAACATGATTTTCAACCAGACAGCTATGATATTCCTGTTAAGGAGGTCGTCACATGCCAGTAAATGAGTGGAAAAAATACCCAGCAACCTATCTATTGTTGGGGCTTACGACGTTGACTTTTATCTGTCAATATCTTTTAAACGGCTTTCAAGCGACTTCGCCTTTGAGCCTTTTTAAGATGGGAGCTATGTATGGTTCCTTCGTTCAATACAGTCCCTTGAACCTCTGGCGTCTTGTAACACCAATTTTTGTGCATATAGGTGTTGAGCATTTTCTATTTAATATGCTTGCTCTTTACTTTATGGGGAAAATGGCTGAGCAGATTTTTGGGACTCCACGTTTTCTAGGGCTTTATTTGTTAGCTGGTGTTATGGGAAATGCCTTTACCTTACTTTTTACGCCTAATGTTATTGCAGCTGGTGCTTCGACATCCTTGTTTGGACTTTTTGCGGCTGTTGTGATTCTTGGTTATTACAGTCACAGCCCCTTGCTTAATCAGTTAGGCCGTAATTATTTGGTTTTGATTGTTATTAACTTAATCTTCAACCTTTTTACACCTAGTGTTGGGATTACAGGCCATCTCGGTGGTTTAGTTGGAGGTGCTCTTGCAGCTATCTTTTTGGCCAACAAGGTTGAAAGTCGCTTATTTAGTAAAGGTTGGCGTTCTACAGCCCTTTTAACCTACATTTTACTATTGCTGATTCTTCTAGGATTCACTTATTTTTAAGTCATATGAAAAAACCATCGAATGTCAGGTTCGATGGTTTTTATATTAGTCTTTTTTAGCTGGTTTGCCTTCAAGTTTGTGGCCCAAGTCAATGAGGTATTGCTTGAGGTCATCTTTAACTTGAGGATGTTTAAGTGCGTAATCGATAGACGTTTTCATGAATCCGAATTTGTCACCGACATCATAACGGTTTCCAGTAAATTCGCGAGCAAAGACGCGTTGTGTCTTGTTAAGTGTATCGATGGCATCAGTCAGTTGGACTTCGTTTCCAGCACCTGGTTTTTGAGTTTCCAAAATACCGAAAATTTCAGGTGTTAGAAGGTAACGTCCGATGATAGCAAGATCACTTGGTGCATCTTCTGGATTTGGTTTTTCAACGAAAGTTTCAACGCTATAACGTCCATTTTCGCCTTTGCCTTGAGGGGCGATGACACCATATGAAGAAACTTCTTCGTGAGGTACAGGCATAACTGCAATGGTTGATGCATGTGTTTCCTCATAGTCGTTAATGAGCTGCTTAGTCAAAGGTACTGCTTTGTCATTAGTGATATCCATGAGGTCGTCACCAAGCATGACAACGAATGGCTCATTTCCGACAAATGCTTTGGCTTGAAGAACTGCATCTCCAAGACCACGCGGATGGCTTTGACGGATAAAGTGGAGGTTGATAGCAGTGGTGTCATTAACCAATTTCAACAAGTCTGTCTTACCTTTTTGTTCCAAGTTGTATTCTAACTCGAAGTTTGAATCAAAGTGGTCTTCGATAGAACGTTTTGACTTACCAGTAACCACCAAGATATCTTCAATACCTGATTTGAGGGCTTCTTCAACGATAAATTGGATGGTTGGCTTGTCAACGATTGGCAACATTTCTTTGGCCAAGGCCTTAGTAGCTGGTAAAAAGCGTGTCCCGAGTCCTGCAGCGGGGATGATAGCTTTTCTAACTTTTTGATTCTTCATGAGAACTCCTTAGATTTTTATTTTTTATCCCATTCATTTTCAGAGCGCAATTCATTGGACATCATATTGAGAATAGATTCCTTGATATCAGCACCCTCATAGATAGATTTGTAGATTGCTGTTGTAATTGGCATGTAGACACCGAGTTCTTGGGCGATTTCGTAGGCAACCTTTGTGGTTGAAATACCTTCGATAACCATTCCCATGTTACGTTCAATGTTTTCTAGTTTTTCTCCACGACCGAGCGCATCCCCAGCACGCCAGTTACGTGAATGGATAGAAGTTCCTGTAACAATAAGGTCACCAACCCCAGATAGACCGCTGTAAGTCAAAGGATCGGCACCGAGTTTCACACCAAGACGAGTAATTTCTGCAAGTCCACGAGTAATAACGGCTGCCTTAGCATTGTCCCCATATCCCATACCGTGGAGGGCACCTGCACCTACCGCGATAATGTTTTTAAGAGCACCAGCTGTTTCAACACCAATCACATCTGAATTGGTGTAGAGGCGGAAGTAGTTATTACTGAAAATGCCTTGGACATAGCGTGCCACTTCAAGATCCTTAGATGCTGCTGTAATCAAAGTGATATCGCGAACGATAGTTTCTTCAGCGTGGCTTGGACCAGATACGACAACAATGTCACTGCGAAGTTCCTCAGGAATCTCTTCTTCAAGGATTGTTGAAAGACGTTCGTGTGTTCCGGGTTCCAATCCTTTTGAAGCATGCATGACAACGACTTTGTGGTCCAAAAGTTCGGCAACTTGTTTAGCAACTAAGCGAGTAACCTTGGTTGGAACAACAAAGAGAACAGCGTCGACACTATCTAGGGCTTCAGACAGTTCCTTGTAGGCTTTAATGTTTTCATCCAAAACCACATCCTTAAAGTAGCGGGTGTTGGTGTGTTTCTCGTTAATTTCATCAATTTGTTCAGGGATGTTTCCCCAAATACGGACCTCGTGTCCGTTGTCGTTGAGTACCTGAGCAAGGGCAGTTCCCCATGAACCAGGGCCCAAGACAGCGATTTTTTGTTTTTTCATCATTAGGTCTCCCTTTAGGTCCTTTCTAACAAAGTAGAAAAAGACTGTATTCTTTCTCATTATAACATAAGAAAAGCATGTTTGTCTTGTACTCTCTGTTAGGAAGGCTGACGGCCATTTATTTTTTCAGCCAATTTTGGGCAATGTAGCCTCCAATGAGGGCAGCCATGAGCGTTCCTCCAATCAGGATTAAGATATGACTGCCTGTAAAGGGAACCATAACTTGATTGACATAATCTTGAGTTTTCCCTTTGGCCAGGAGTTGTGCGATATAAGCTTTGGGCGCAAGCCACATGGTGATAATGGGTGCTAAGTTTCCTAGAGAAAAGATCATATAGGAGAGTAGATTAAGTTTATTATTCTCATAGTTCCCTTTCTTAGCTAGAAAATCAGCGACAAGGCCAGCTAAAAAGCTAGGAAGAAAGGCTAGAACAAAGTGCCCAGAGGCAAAGAAGAAGAGGGACATAAAGATACCCAGACAGGTAATAGCTCCAAATTGTTTAGTTTTTCTGATAAGCCCCAAGTAGACCCAGCCTGCAAAGATAGCCGCTAAAGCAGGCGTATGATACATATTTTTGACTTTGAAAAAGATTAAATCAATGGCAACTGCAAAGGCTAGGCAAATAAAATAGAGTAGAATAGCTAGACTGGTTTGTTTGATGAATGTCTTTTGACGCATGAGGTCTCCTAATCAATGTGAGGTGTTTTAGTTTTATTGAGCCAAGAGTATGCCAAACCAATGAAAATACCTCCGCCAATCCAGTTTCCGAAGAAAACGACTATCCACTGACGTAGAATATTTGCCAAAGTGAAATTATCCACAGCGTCACGCACACCGTTGAAACCGAGCAACATGAAAGAGGCAAAGTTAGCAATCAAGTGTTCATTAATTAAAAATACAAACATGAAGATAGCTGATAGCGCAATGAAAATCTTAGCAGATTCTTCTTTGAGGAGCATGTAGCCCAAGATGGCAATATTAACGAACATATTCGCTGTAATACCTTCTGTAAAGTTCATCCAATCTGTTTTTCCAAGCTTGGTTGAGACAGCAGTAACTAAGAAACTCTTGTCAGTCAAATGTTGGAAAGAGAAGGATTGGTTGAAGAACCAGGCCAAGATAAGGGCACCGACAAAATTAAAGAAGGTACAGTAGAGGAGGATGGTACACACCTTGCTCCATTTGATTTTACCATAATAGGCACCACTGGTCAGGAACATCATGTTTGAAGTAGCCAACTCTCCATTGAATATGAGAACGAAGACCAGTCCGATGGCAAAGATAAAGGCAAAAACAAAACGAGAAAGGGCTGGAATACCTGTAGCGATAACATCCGCACCAATAATTCCTACAGCAGTCGACATGGTAAGATAAGCTCCTGCAAGCATAGAACGCAAGGCATAGCGCCCCAGACTTTCGTCAAAGAGAGCTTCTTTTTTAGCACAAGCAGCGAATACTTTTTCTTGAAATTGAGACATAGGTTTACCTCTAAAATATGTGGCATGGAGCATGGCGAATGCGCAAGCTCGAGTGAAACTTAATCTAGGATGACCATGAAAAAAAGTCAGGACAGTTGTCCCAACTTTTCCAAGTCTTAATATGAGGATGCTCCAGATGTGGCATCTGCGGCTGGGGCTGCGTCGCCACCATGACCACCCGCATCTGATGCACCAGATGTGGCATCGCTACCGCCATGACTAGCTGCAGCTGGTGCAAAAGGACCGCTTCCTCCGACAAGGCGTTGACCAGTTGTTTCGAGATACCAGTCAAGCCATGGTTTAAAGTTAAAGACGATTTCATTGATTCCTGCATAAGAACCATCATCATAGTACATAGCCTGATAGTTATGCGTATTGATAACTCCTTCAGGTGACCCTGGAACAATCGTACGAACATATTCTTGGTTACCATTACGAAGTGTACCGATAACCCATTCCACATTTTTCATACGAGCTGGTGGAAGTGAGCCGTGAACAGTTGACATACGGCTACCAGATTGAGGCGGTACACGTTTGGCGAACATAGTATCAGGATCTTGATGGGCGTTATTGTAGTAGAGGAACTGGTTGTTATCATCGGCATAGGTCAATTCAAATGGCATAGCCTTGAGGAACATGTCAATTTGATTAACCGTCAAAATACCGTGGTCCAATTTCACGTAGGTATCACCAGATACCGCACCAGTGATTTCAGCTACTTTTTCTACCCACTCTGGATCGTCAGGATCAACTTCGGTAACAGTTGTAGCGATTGGGTTGTTACAATCCAAGTCTTCAGGTTCAATTGGTTTTGGTTTTTTCAATTTAGAAACCACTCCTACATATTGGATGAAATTGTCTAAGCATTGTTCAAGGAAATTAATAGTACCTTCGTTGGTAATGTTCCCCTCAAGGTCAAAAGCTTCTTTAGCCTTTCCAAGCAAGAATTCATTACCTGGAAGTGTATAAGCATTAACACCAGGTGCTTCAAGGATTTTACGCAAATGCACTTGGGCACGTGAAGTTCCTTGGTCGTAGTAAGAAGCACCAACAATCATTACAGGCTTGTTTTCAAAAGGGTGCACTTCGAATGATAGCCACTCTAATACTGATTTAAGTGCTGCAGAGATAGTGTGATTGTGCTCAGGTGTTGCAATGATGACACCGTCAGCGCGTGTAATTTTGTTATTAAGTAAGCGAAGTTGGAAACTTTCATCCCATTTTTCATCTTGGTTAAACATAGGAACTTCATCAATTTCCAAAACTTCAAGTTCAAATTTAATTTTAAAATGTCTTCTGATAAATTCGAGCAGTTTACGGTTATATGATTGATCATAATTTGCTCCAACGAGTCCAACAAATTTCATAGTTTATATTCTCCTGTCTTATAGGCTTTCCCAGTCGAAGTCTTCAGCTTCTTTATGTAGCAACTCTGTAGCATGTGAGAGTTTACCAGTAATTTTGACGTAGAGACGGAAGTCATCGAAAATAGCATCTAATTTTTTGATGACATCGAGGTCAACTAAATCGCCGTTGCTATCAAAAGCTTGAAGGGAATGTGAAAGCAAGAATTCGTCTGGAAGCACGTTAGCTTTGATTTCTGGAGCATTCAAAATTTGACGAAGTTGTAGCTGTGCACGAGAAGCTCCTAGAGTTCCATAAGATGCTCCTGTAATCATAACAGGCTTATTCAAAAGAGGGAAAACACCGTATGAGACCCAAGCTAAAGCATTCATGAGAACAGCTGGAATTGAGTGGTCATACTCAGGTGTTCCAATAATAACCCCATCAGCCTCATCGATTTTTTTAACGATTTCAAGGACACTTTCTGGCAATTGTTTGTTAGCGGGTTTGTTAAAGACAGGGAGGTCTTTGATTTCAACAAGTTCGATGTCTGCCTTATCTGCAAAATGTTTCTGAATATATTGCAATAATTGTCTATTAGTTGAACGTTTTGAATTCGTACCAACAAGTCCGATGAATTTCATGACAATTCTCCTTAAAAGTATTATATCTATTATTATGTTAGCGTTTTCCTGGTTAAAAGTCAATCTTCGTTTAATGAGAAAGTGATTAGACTATTACCTTTGTCATCTTATTTCGAATAGATTATAATAGGATAGATTTAAAAGTCTGAAGCTAGCATGGCTAGTTTTACAAGAATTAATTTATAGATGTATCGAAAGGAAAAATAATGACAAAAATTCGTGGATTTGAACTTGTATCAACCTATACCAATCAGGACTTGCTTCCAAAACGGGAGACAGCCCATGCAGCTGGTTACGACTTAAAGGTGGCAGAGCGCACAGTGATTGCACCAGGAGAAATCGTCCTCGTCCCAACTGGGGTCAAGGCTTATATGCAAGCGGGTGAGGTGCTTTATCTTTATGATCGTTCTTCTAATCCTCGCAAAAAAGGTCTGGTCTTGATCAACTCTGTGGGGGTTATTGATGGCGATTACTATGGAAATCCAGGGAATGAGGGTCACATCTTCGCCCAGATGAAAAATATTACTGATCAGCCCGTGACTCTTGAAGTCGGCGAACGCATCGTTCAAGGTGTCTTTATGCCCTTCTTAATTGTAGATGGAGATGAAGCTGACGGTGTTCGTACAGGTGGTTTCGGATCGACAGGGAAATAGAGAAAGAATATGGCAGACTATTTATTAGTTGTAGATATGCAGTCAGATTATGTTGCTGTAGGAAAAGCATATCATGAAGAACTGACTGCAGCTGTAAATGACAAAATTGCTAGCTATCCCAGCGACCGGGTTATCTATATTCTCAATCGTTTTTTCTGGGAGAGAAAAGATAGAAAGAAGAAATTTGCGACCGGCTTGCTGCTTGTATCTTCTCGTATCTTTGAGAAGCGTCGGGCTTCTTGCTTTACTAATCCAGATTTAAAAGATTTTTTAGAGGGAGACGGTGCTAAAAGCATAGAGTTTATAGGGGTAGATGGCAATGGCTGTGTTAAGGCTTCCGTTTTGGCAGCTGTCAAGGAGAATTATCAGGTTTCTGTCGATTTGTCCGCTGTCGGAGTTGCCAACCAGAAGAAATTTAAAAAAACATTGCATAAGTGGCATTCTGTCGGAGTAATCGTATAAGGAGAATTATCATAGCAAAGAAAAAATCAACTTTTGTTTGTCGAGAATGTGGCTACAATTCACCCAAATATCTAGGGCGCTGTCCCAACTGTTCTTCTTGGTCCTCTTTTGAAGAAGAGGTTGAGGTGCAGGAGGTGAAAAATGCCCGTGTCAGTTTGACGGGTGAAAAGTCTAAACCAACTAAATTAAAAGAAGTATCCTCAATCAATTATGCTCGCATAAAGACTGACATGGATGAGTTTAACCGTGTTTTAGGTGGCGGTGTGGTTCCGGGTAGTTTGGTTCTTATTGGAGGAGATCCAGGAATAGGGAAATCAACCCTCCTCTTACAGGTGTCAACGCAACTGGCTAACAAGGGTACGGTCCTCTATGTATCTGGAGAAGAATCTGCCGAGCAAATCAAATTGCGGAGTGAACGTTTAGGTGATATTGATAACGAATTTTATCTGTATGCTGAGACCAATATGCAAGCCGTTCGCAGTCAAGTAGAGGTCATAAAACCCGATTTCCTCATTATCGACTCTATTCAGACCATCATGAGTCCAGAGATTTCTGGCGTTCAAGGTTCTGTATCTCAGGTTCGTGAAGTCACTGCTGAACTCATGCAGATTGCCAAAACCAATAACATTGCCACATTTATTGTTGGGCATGTGACCAAGGAGGGACAGCTGGCTGGACCACGTATGTTGGAACACATGGTAGATACGGTACTCTATTTTGAGGGGGAACGTCATCACACCTTCCGTATTTTACGAGCAGTCAAAAACCGTTTTGGTTCAACCAATGAGATTGGGATTTTTGAGATGCAGTCTGGTGGTTTGGTAGAAGTGCTAAACCCTAGCCAGGTTTTCTTAGAGGAACGCCTAGACGGTGCCACAGGTTCTGCCATTGTTGTGACAATGGAAGGTAGCAGACCTATCTTAGCTGAAGTTCAAGCCTTGGTGACACCAACCGTCTTTGGTAATGCCAAGCGGACAACGACGGGACTGGACTTTAACCGTGTCAGCCTCATTATGGCTGTTTTAGAGAAACGTTGTGGCCTTCTTCTCCAAAATCAAGATGCCTATCTCAAATCGGCTGGTGGTGTCAAATTGGACGAGCCAGCTATTGACCTTGCTGTAGCCGTTGCGATTGCTTCTAGTTACAAGGAGCTTCCAACCAATCCACAAGAAGCTTTCATAGGAGAAATTGGGTTGACTGGAGAGATTCGCCGAGTAACTCGCATTGAACAGCGTATTAATGAGGCTGCTAAATTAGGTTTTACTAAGATTTATGCTCCTAAAAATTCGCTTCATGGCATGAAGATTCCAGAAGGTATCCAGATCATTGGGGTCACGACGGTAGGAGAAGTACTCAAAAAAGTTTTTTCTTAAAAAAATGCCTCAAAGCCAGAATTTGGAAGCGCTTGCAAAAATACCTGTTCGATGCTATACTTTTCTTAAGAATAGGGAGGTATTTATTATGCAATTTTTTACAGACAGCAACATGCAGTTCCCTTTAGTAGAGTTATCTCTTAATCAAGGTGAAACAGTCTTTATCCAGCGTGGCAGTATGGTATATCACACACCGAATGTGACACTGAGTACCAAATTAAATGCCAGTGGATCAGGTTTAGGTCGCTTTGTAAAAGCAGTTGGGCGTTCAATGGTTTCGGGCGAAAGTAGCTTTATTACTCAGGTTGTCTCGCAGTCCAATAATGGCTATATAGCCTTGGCCCCTGATTCTCCAGGTCAAGTGATTCCACTTTATTTAGGTGAAAAACAGTACCGACTCAACGACGGTGCCTTTCTAGCACTTGATGGCACAGCTTACTATACAATGGAGCTCCAGTCTGTTGGTAAGGCTCTTTTTGGTGGTCAGGGTGGTTTCTTTGTAATGACTACCCAAGGCCAAGGAACTCTCTTGGCAAATGCTTACGGCTCTATTAAAAAAATTGAGCTAAACAATCAAGAAGTGACTATTGATAATGCTCATGTCGTTGCCTGGAGTCAGACACTTGATTATAATATTCACCTGGAAAATGGTTTCTGGCAGTCTATTGGGACAGGAGAGGGTGTTGTTAATACCTTTAGAGGAACAGGTGAAATTTATGTTCAAAGTCTCAATCTTCAAACCTTTGCAGGCTTGCTTAATAGATACTTGCCAAAACGTTCATAATATAAATTGAAGGAGGATGGATGCTTGTTAGCATTTATTCTCCTTTTTTATGTTGCGGACTCAATAGCTGACAAGTTAATAAAAAGATGATAAGATAGTGTGTAAATAATTTGATAGTCAAATTATTTTCTTCATTAGAAAGTGAGTTATTATGTCTTATTTTGAAAACTTTCTCAATGCCAACAAAGCCTATGTTGACCTCCACGGGACAGCCCATCTTCCCTTGAAACCAAAGACTAAGGTGGCTATTGTGACTTGTATGGATTCACGCCTTCACGTTGCTCAGGCCTTGGGGTTGGCCCTAGGTGACGCTCATATTTTGCGTAATGCGGGTGGTCGTGTGACGGAAGATATGATTCGTTCTTTGGTCATTTCTCAACAACAGATGGGGACACGAGAAATCGTAGTTCTTCACCATACAGATTGTGGTGCTCAGACCTTTAAGAACGATGAGTTTACCGCCTATCTCAATAAAGAACTTGGTGTTGATGTTTCTGATCAAGATTTTCTTCCATTCACAGATGTGGAAGAGAGTGTTCGTGAAGATATGGCCATTCTTCGTCAGTCACCGCTTATCCCTGAGGATGTTATCATCTCCGGTGCGGTTTATGATGTAGATACTGGCCGAATGACTCAAGTTCACCCCTAATACCGAAAAGTTAAGCAGGCATGGTTGCCTGCTTTTTTCATGGTTGGATATAAAAAAACTCAGCACAAAATAAATTTGCTGAGTTAAGCTGGTTTTTAAGAAACGATAAAAATGAGAATCACAGTCCCTAAATAGAAAAGACTGGTGATAAAAAAGCTGATACGCCAGAATAACTTAAGAAAACGTTTAAACTTGAAGGATTGTGTTTTTCTTAGCATCTGAATCGTGATAATGATAGCCGCCAAGGATAATAAAATGGTGATGTAAGGCAAAAAGCTATGGGTAAAGAAACGGGCTGACACAGCAACTATCTCAATAAAATAAAGAGGGAAGGTAAGGTCAGCAAAATTAAGCCCGAGGTATTTTAAACTGAAGAAGCGGTGGATAATAAAAGCAAAGATAGGTGTTAGAATCAAAAATGCTATAGCAAAGAATTTATATAGAATCATAAGTCTATTTTACCTCGAAAAGCCCTTTATGTAAATTTTTTCCTAAACTTAATAAGAAATTCTTGCATCTAAAAAGAATTTCTGTATAATAGATAAGGTATGTAAAAACATACTTGTGGGAGGTAACAAAACTTACTTACCGCCAAAACCACAATAGGAGGAAATTACAAAATGGCTAAAAAAGTCGAAAACATCGTAAAACTTCAGATTCCTGCTGGTAAAGCGACTCCAGCTCCACCAGTTGGACCAGCTCTTGGTCAAGCCGGAATCAACATCATGGGATTCACTAAAGAGTTTAACGCTCGTACAGCTGACCAAGCTGGTATGATCATCCCAGTTGTTATCTCTGTGTATGAAGATAAATCATTTGATTTCATCACTAAAACACCACCAGCTGCTGTTCTTTTGAAAAAAGCTGCAGGTGTTGAAAAAGGTTCAGGTACTCCAAACTCAGTTAAAGTTGCTTCAGTAACTCGTGCACAAGTACAAGAAATTGCTGAAACTAAAATGCCTGACTTGAACGCTGCAAACATCGAATCAGCTATGCGTATGATCGAAGGTACTGCACGTTCAATGGGATTCACTGTTACTGACTAATTCAGTTAACAAGAAAACCACAGACGTCGTCTCACTTCGCTGAGTGACGTGGAAGATGAAAGTCGTTATGACCACATTACACAAGGAGAAATAATTAACATGGCTAAAAAAAGCAAACAAATGCGTGCTGCTCTTGAGAAAATCGACAGCACAAAAGCTTACAGCGTAGAAGAAGCTGTAGCTCTTGCACAAGAAACTAACTTCGCAAAATTTGATGCTACTGTTGAAGTATCATACAACCTTAACATCGACGTTAAGAAAGCTGACCAACAAATCCGTGGAGCAATGGTATTGCCAAACGGTACTGGTAAAACTCAACGCGTTCTTGTATTTGCTCGTGGTGCTAAAGCTGAAGAAGCTAAAGCAGCAGGTGCTGACTTCGTTGGTGAAGACGAACTCGTTGCTAAAATCAACGGTGGATGGCTTGACTTTGACGTTGTTGTTGCAACACCAGACATGATGGCAATCGTTGGTCGTCTTGGACGTGTCCTTGGACCACGTAACTTGATGCCAAACCCTAAAACTGGTACAGTAACTATGGACGTTGCTAAAGCAGTTGAAGAGTCTAAAGGTGGTAAAATCACTTACCGTGCTGATAAAGCAGGTAACGTACAAGCTATCATCGGTAAAGTTTCATTCGAAACTGAAAAATTGGTTGAAAACTTCAAAGCATTTAACGATGCAATCCAAAAAGCTAAACCAGCTACAGCGAAAGGTGCTTACATCACAAACCTTTCAATTACTACTACACAAGGTGCTGGTATCAAAGTTGATCCTAACTCATTGTAAGAGTAGTAAAGGGCCTATCTTCGGATAGGCTTTTTTCTTGCTCTAAACACGAAATTTGAGTAGAAAATAAAAAATATTCAGAAAGTAGTGTTGCTTTTTCGAATTTATGGTATAATTTAAACGTATACACATAATTATTGATTTTTGAATTTTTTACGTTGCAAATTTAAGGAGGCAATGAATGAAAAAGAGTAAGGTATTTTTACTGGCAGCCGTAGGCCTGTTATCTGTAGGTGTTTTAACGGCTTGCTCGTCATCAAGTAAGACGTCTGGTAAGACTTATAATTATGTCTACGGTGGCGATCCTGCAACCCTAGACTATGTTTCTACAAATAAGAAAAATATGACGACAGCCGTTAGTAACGGTGTTGATGGTTTGTTTGAAAATGATCAATACGGGAATCTAAAACCTTCTGTCGCTGAAAACTGGTCTGTTTCTCAAGATGGTTTGACCTATACTTACAAGATTCGTAAGGATATCAAATGGTACACTTCAGACGGCGAAGAATATGCCAATGTAACAGCTAAAGACTTTGTGACAGGACTTAAGCATGCTGCGGATACAAATTCTGAAGCGATTTATTTGCTACAAAACTCAGTTAAGGGCTTGAATGATTACCTTTCAGGTGCCAACAAGGACTTTTCAAATGTAGGTATCAAGGCTATTGATGATTACACCTTGCAATATACGCTTAGTCAACCAGAACCTTATTGGAATTCAAAATTGACCTACTCTGTTACTTGGCCTGTTAATGGAGAATTCTTGAAATCTAAAGGTAAAGACTTTGGTAAGTCAACAGATCCGACTTCTATTCTCTATAACGGTCCATACCTTCTTAAATCTTTGACAACGAAATCATCTATTGAGTTCACCAAGAATGAAAACTATTGGGATAAGGATAATGTCTACTTTGATACAGTTAAATTGACTTATGATGATGGTACAGACCAAGAATCCTTGGAACGTAACTTCACAGATGGAGTCTATAACTTAGCTCGTCTATACCCAACTAGTTCAAACTATTCTAAAGTTGAAAAACAGTACAAAGACAATATTTTCTATACACAACCTGGAGCAGCTGTAGAAGGTGTCGGTATTAATATCGATCGTCAAACTTATGGTCATACATCTAAAGAAAATGACCAGCAAAAGACATCAACTAAGACAGCTCTTCTTAACAAAGATTTCCGTCAAGCATTAGGTTTTGCTATTGACCGTACGAATTATGCTGCACAACTTAACGGTAAAGAGGGTGGTAGTACTGCCGTTCGTAATATCTATGTTAAACCAGACTTTGTTCAAGCAGATGGTAAAGATTTCGGAACTATGGTAATGGATCAATTACCAAGCTATGGTGATGAGTGGTCTGGTGTGAATCTTGCAGATAGTCAAGATGGTCTTTATAATCCAGAAAAAGCTAAGGCTGAATTTGCTAAAGCTAAAGAAGCTCTTCAAGCAGAAGGGGTTCAGTTCCCAATCCATTTGGATGTTCCTGTCAATCAGTCAAATAAAATCTTTGTGAATCAAGTGCAGTCACTTAAACAATCTATTGAATCCGCTCTTGGAAAAGATAATGTTGTACTTGATCTTCACCAATTGTCAACTGATGATTTCTATAATATTACCTACTCTGCTTCAAATGCAGCTGCAGAGGATTGGGACTTGTCAGTAGGTGTGGCTTGGGAGCCTGATTACCTTGATCCATCAACTTATCTTGATGTCTTGAAGACTACAAATAGTGAAAATACTAAATCTTTCATGGGCTATGACGATCCAAATAGTCAAGCGGTTCAAAAAGTAGGTCTTAAAGAATATGACCAATTGGTTGATGATGCTTCTAAGGAAACAACAGACTTGACGGCTCGTTATGAAAAATATGCAAAAGCTCAGGCATGGTTGACAGATAGTGCCCTCTATCTTCCAACGACTACTTATAACGGAGCAGCCGCTGTAATTTCTCGTATTAAGCCATTCTCAGGAGCATATGCTCAAGCCGGTGATAAAGGTTCTACATACTACTTCAAGTATCTTAAATCTCAAGATGATATTGTAACTAAGAAACAATACGACTCAGCTTATAAAGATTGGCTTAAAGAAAGAGCAAAATCTAATGACAAAGCTCAAAAAGATCTTGCCAAACACGTTAAGTAATCTATCGAAAACGTCTACCTTTAGGTAGTCGTTTTTTTGACAAAATTTCTCGAACCACCCCTAGATTGTGATATAATAAAAAAGATTGGTACTCGCTTCTAGATTTTTATTTGGAAAGTTTGGGGGATAGAGTTGCCTACTGGTACTTATCGTCTTAAGGTTGTTCCAAAGGGAAGGACTTTAGGCTTAATAGGTATCCAAAGACTGAAGAATGAAACATAAAAAGGAGATTTATCTTGGCTAAAGATATCCGCGTTCGTTACGCACCAAGTCCAACAGGGCTTCTACACATTGGTAATGCTCGTACAGCATTGTTTAACTACCTTTATGCACGTCATCATGGTGGTACATTCATTATCCGTATTGAAGATACTGACCGTAAACGTCACGTTGAAGATGGTGAGCGTTCACAGCTTGATAACTTGCGTTGGTTGGGAATTGACTGGGATGAAAGTCCTGAAACACACGAAAACTATCGTCAATCAGAGCGTTTGCCACTTTACCAAAAATATATTGATCAACTTTTGGCAGAAGGTAAAGCCTATAAGTCATATGTAACTGAAGAAGAGTTGGCTGCGGAGCGCGAACGTCAAGAAGCGGCAGGTGAAACTCCTCGTTACATTAACGAGTTCCTTGGTATGACTGAAGAAGAAAAAGCTGCCTATATCGCAGAACGTGAAGCGGCAGGTGTTGTACCTACAGTTCGTTTGGCAGTTAATGAGTCAGGAATTTATAAATGGCATGATATCGTTAAGGGAGATATCGAATTTGAAGGTGGTAATATCGGTGGTGATTGGGTTATCCAGAAGAAAGATGGTTACCCAACTTACAACTTTGCGGTAGTTGTTGATGACCACGATATGCAAATCTCACACGTTATCCGTGGAGATGACCATATTGCCAATACACCAAAACAACTCATGGTTTATGAAGCTCTTGGCTGGGAAGCACCTGAGTTTGGACACATGACCCTTATCATCAATTCTGAAACTGGTAAGAAGTTGTCTAAACGTGATACTAACACCCTTCAGTTTATCGAAGACTATCGTAAAAAAGGTTACCTTCCAGAAGCAGTCTTTAACTTCATTGCTCTTCTTGGTTGGAATCCTGGCGGTGAAGACGAAATCTTTTCTCGTGAAGAACTCATTAAACTTTTTGATGAAAACCGTCTAAGCAAGTCACCGGCGGCCTTTGATCAGAAGAAATTGGATTGGATGAGTAACGACTACATTAAGAATGCAGATTTCGATAAAGTCTTTGCTCTTTGCAAACCTTTCTTGGAAGAAGCTGGTCGTTTAACAGATAAAGCTGAAAAATTAGTGGAGCTCTACAAACCACAAATGACAGCTGCGGAAGAAATTGTCCCTCTTACAGATCTCTTCTTTGAAGATTTTCCAGAATTGACAGAGGCTGAAAAAGAAGTTATGGCTGGTGAAACAGTACCAACAGTACTTGAGGCTTTTAAAGCCAAACTCGAAGCTATGTCTGATGATGAGTTTGTTGTTGAAAACATTTTCCCTCAGATTAAGGCTGTTCAAAAAGAAACAGGAATCAAAGGGAAAAACCTTTTCATGCCAATCCGTATTGCTGTTTCAGGAGAAATGCACGGTCCAGAATTGCCAGACACTATTTTCTTGCTCGGTCGTGAAAAATCAATCAAACATATTGATCAAGTTCTTGCAACGCTATAAAAACAAACCCAACAATTGTTGGGTTTTCGAATGCACATAAGTGATGTGTCAATGATTATATGATTATTGATAAGACTGCATTTGTAATATAATGATGATATTTCGTAATCATATCATCATTTTCAAAACTTTAAATTAGTTTTATAATAGATTGGTAATAAAAATTAGGGAGGAGTGAGCATTATGAGAAGATTTGGTTGGTATTTCTACTACGTTATTGGCATGTACCCATAAAAAGAGGTAATGAGTCAGTTAAAGAGCTTAGTTTTTCTAAGCTCTTTTTTATGTTTATGAAGAGTAAGGGATATGTGGGGTCGTCTGATGTTAGATTGTTCTGAATCAGGAAAAAATAGCTTTATATTTTTAGCTTTTTCTAATAGGAGTGACGCTAAATTATATATTTATGTTACAATAAAGTAGGTTGATTTTGAAAGGAAGGGGGGAGTCTAGAGATGATCGTTTTATTTACGGTTCTACGTCTATTGGCTATTTTAATTGTTAGTCACGATATGTCAGGTTTGCTCAAAACTTGGAAGAGTAAATGCTGGTTTATCGCAGGGAGTCTCTTGCTCTCTCTATTTGTTGGAGGCATTACAGGGTCGCTCTTAGCACTTTTGTTCTGCTATCTTTTCTTAAATAAAATATCAAGTAGTGAAAAGAATTCTTTTCTTTTCACCTTTTTGCCGTGGGTTTTTGTTGAAGTCACCTCGAAACTGCTTCAACTTTACTTTTTCCCATGGATTTTTCAAATTAATTATTTACAGGTCAAGGACACCCCAGTACTTATTGCTTTGTCTTATCTCTTGATTTACCCAATTTTTCATCTGATTGTCAAAGTATTCTTTATTGACTTTGGTGCTCTCAATGTTATGGGAAATAACCATACTTACCAAGTTAGGCAACGCTTATTGGTTGGGGTTACTCTGGCTTATATTGTTTTATCTTTAATTATTTTCTATGCCAGTAACATCTTTCCTTACACAGGCCTCTTTATTTATTTAGCAGGCAGTATTACGATTGTTTACTCCATTCTCTTTATTTTGCTCTTTGCTCAGCTTAATATCTATTCTAAGAGAAGAGTGAAAAACCAGTTGGCCGAAGAAATGGCTAGACATGAGGAAAGTTTAGAGGAATATAGCCACCGTTTAGAAAATCTCTATAATGATATTTCTCAGGTGAAGAAGGATTATCTTGAAGGACTTAAGACAATGGAGGTTAGTATCCAACGTCGAGACTTACCTGCTTTGAAACAAGAGTATGCAGAGCTTTTAGAGAAATCTGGAAATAGCTTAACTTTGTCAAATTATGAATTGTCACGTTTGATTAACTTAGAAATCACGTCTCTCAAGAGTCTCTTTTCTGCTAAAGTGCTTGAGGCAGAGAACTTAGGAATTAAGGTCAATTTGGAGTTACCAGATGTTATATCGTCAACTCAGATAGAGGCCTTAGATTTGGTTGTGATTTCTTCTGTCTTCTTAAACAATGCTATTGAGTCGGCAGTGGATTCTGAAAATCCTACTTTAACCATATCCTTCTTTAAAAATCAAGGTTATCTTATCTTGGTTATTGATAATACAACCAGAGAAGAACGTATTCCTGTGTCAAGGATTTTTGATGAAGGGGTTTCTAGCAAAGGTGAAGGCCGAGGACTTGGTTTGTCTAAGGTCGCAGATATACTTAATCGCTATCCAAAAGTAAATCTTGAGACTCGTAGTTGTGACCATCATTTTACCCAGGTCCTCTCTTTTCAGGATAATTGATAAATCAAAGATAATATTTGTGGAGGATAAGGGAAAATAGAAAGGGGAAAAGCATATGCAACTTGCGATTGATGGCCTTATTGCTTTGGTTGTTGTCGTTTCACATCTTGTGATTTTAGCTAGAATGGCTTATCTAGATGTTTTTACTTACCGTTATATTCCTTATGTAATCGTAGTAACTGCCGTTAAGTGGTTAGCCAAGGTTCTATGGCAAATTGATATTCCAGATGCAATCTATCTCCTAGTCTTTATTTTTCTTGAAAAACCTCAGGCTTTACGAGAAGAAAAGTATTTTTATGCTTTCTTTGCCCCTGTCTTTTGGACCCTGATTACAAGTTTCTTTAGTTTTTATCTTTTCCGAGTTTTCTTTAATAAGCCGGTTGAGTTGGTTCCAAACCATTTAGGAATCTTGGCTGTAGATAGTGTTGTCCTTCCTTTCTTTCTAGGCTTGCAAAAAATGTTTGGTTTAGATAGCTTTTTTAAGGAACCATATCAGGACTTGCAGGATAAATATAAGAGCATGCTTTTGCAAGTTGATCATATTTTAATTATCAGTTATCTGCTTATCCTCTTTAAACAGGAGATATTCTCCTTGCTCCTGAGTCAGACCTACCTCCCGGGTTACCCTCAAATTTATATTTGGGTTGGTTTTCTTATACACATGTATATTCTTGTTCGTTTTGTTTCCTACGGTAAAGATGTTCGTGATAGTAAAATTCTTAGAGAACAAGAGGAGCATTTGAGGAGTCTGGAAGCTTATAATGAAAAAATCGAAACTGCCTATAAGAGTGTACGCTCATTTAAACATGATTATGAAAACATACTCATTAGTATGCAGACAAGTATTGATAGTGGGGATTTTGACCTTATTGAACAAACCTATCAGGATATTTTGAAAAAGGCAGGTCAAGAACTCATTGAAGAAGATGACGAAAATGTCTCTTGAGTATAAACAGGAAATATTATCATGAACTTACAACTTTGGACCATAGTATCCCTTGAAAATAGTATTATTCAAATTATTAGTTTTCATATTACCTGGTTTATTTATAAAAAACTAACAAGGAGCACACTAGCTTACTGGAAAGTATTTTGTTTAAGTCTCTTAGGTATAGTGGTATCACTTGGTAAAGGTGATGGCTTCTATTATCAAGTTGTTATCTTTTTAGCTTTGGCCTTAAAGGAACGTCGGGAACATCGTTTGACGCTCTGGGCAAGCCTCTTTTTTGGAGCTTTCTCGGTTATTTTTACAGATTTATTTGCGACTTTTACCCCATTTTATGTATTCAATAATCTGTTTACAAATATGACTTTGAGTGAGATTCAAGAAAACTTCTTCCTCAAATTGTTATCGTTTGTACTGATTTACCCATTCTTTCTCTATGTCAATTATCTTTCAAGTTCAGATGTTGATAAGGTCAAGGAATTGATTTATTCACGTGGTCGCGAACGTCTGTTGATAGCCGTTGATCTGACTTTTGCACTCTACATTATTTGTAGTACTCTTTTGGTATCAACAGGTAGTGATGTGGGAGGGCCGGTTTTTATTGCGATGGCAGTTTATCTCCTAATGGTAACAACCTTGAACCGCTATTCTCATAAATTTGTCAGAGAACGTAGTAAGGAAGCTGTGGGGACCTATGTCTATAACTTGGAAGTCTATAATAAACATATTGAGGATCTTTTTACAAAAGTAAAGCCTATTGAAAAAGATTTTGAGAGTCTTTTGGTAGCTCTTGAGACTCCATTGGCTAAAAATCAATTATCAGAGGTTTTATCTGTTTATCATGAGCATTTGAATCATCTTAAACTTGATAATTTGGACTTAAATGATAAGTTGGCTCCTCTGTTCGAGATTCCTTATCCGGTATTAAGAAGTTGGATTGTAAACCAAATCATTCCTTTGGAACAAAAGGGCATCACCGTTAGGTTGGATGTCAACGTTGATGCTTATCCTAACAATTTAAATATTGCAGTTCTTATTAGAGTTTTAGAACGTTGCGTGAACTTAGCTGAAAAACTTTGGGCCAAGGAGCCGGAGACAGATATTGGTTTCCTTATTCAACAGAATGAGGATGGCAATCTCAGCTTTATTCTTGAAAATACTAACCAGGAAGCTGATCCGAAGCTCGACGATAGTCTGACTATTAGTCGTGATTTTGCTCAGTTTTGCTGGTCAAACGGTATCGGTTTAACAAATAAAAAAGAATTATTTAAAACCTATCAAATTGTCACGGTAGGACTATAATCGTAGAAAGGGGGGATAACTATGCTGGGTAACATCTTATTTCAAATTTTGATGTTTGTCATCATTTGGGATATCTACTTACGTATTGGTGGGCAAAACACTAATCTTAAAAATCGTATGCTTTATTTGTTATTTGATGTTGCTCTATGCATTTGGGGACAACTTATTGGACGTTACATAGGCATAGTACCTCCCTTAGTAGCCATTGTAACATTGACGTTTAGTTACCAACTGAATAAAAGTGTCACTTCTGTAGAGCGCTTTTTTCTAGGTTTTTACCCGGTGGTACTAGTCGATTTGGCAAGACGTTTTTTGGCTACCTTCTTCTTCCCGCCGATACTTGGCATAACTGCTGCTACTTTAAACAACAATATTTGGTGGTCTATGGTACCACTTTCCTTTGTCATGTTGACGGTCAGAATAGTAGATTTTATTTTACGTCTAGATTTTACAGATATCTTGAAAGTTGCTGCCCAACAAGAAAAAAAGAACCGTCTGGGTTTGGTCAACATGCTTCTTTTGCTTTATTATTTAGTTATCTTTTTGGTGTCGACATTTGATACTTATTTTCCAGAGTTACATCTTGAGAGTAGGTTTCGTGTACCATTGGTAATGGGATATCTCTACTTACTCCTCTTTGTATTAGGAGCTGTGAACCAGTTTGCTAAGGAAAAAATAGAGCAGGATTTGGCGATGAAGCAAGCCAACTATCTTGATGATTTGAAGCGCGAGAATACTAGGGTGGAAGGTTTGTATAGAGACTTGATGCATGTTCGCTCTAACTATAATTTTCTGCTTAATAATTTGAGAGATATCGAAAGAACAGGAGATATTCGTTCTTACAAAAAAGATTTAGTTGATCTTTATGTCAATCGAGATCAGCACAGCTTTTCGACTCAGGTCACAGATTTGGATAATATCCAAAACCCAAGTATTCATAGTCTACTTTCATCAAAATATCATGAAGCTCAGATGTATCGACTCAATATTCATGCAGAGATTCCAGATCCAGTGACCCATAGCTATCTAACTGATTTAGATTTAGCTGTAGTTTTGGGTCACCTCATGGATAATGCTATTGATGGTGCTCGTAAAGCCAGTGAGGGTTTCATTAGTCTGGCCTATTTTGATGAAGAAGATTGCCAGAGTTTTATTATTGAAAGTACAATTGCAGATGAGCAAGTTCCACTTTCAATGATGGGTACCCAGACTCCTCATCCTGAGGGTGGTATAGGTGTTAATGCTGTTCAAGATATCTTGGAACGTTATCCGAATACGTCCTTCTCTGTTCGTAGTCAGAATCATAAAATGATGCAAATACTAGAAATGAGGCCCTAATATGAATATTTACATTTTAGAAGATGACTTAATGCAGCAAACACGTATTAGTGACATCATCAGAGAATTGGTTTCAGAGGGCACGTTTTCCGTACGAAAACTTGAAGTTTTTTCTAAACCCCACAAACTATTGTCCAGTATCAACGAGAAGGGTAACCATCAGGTTTTCCTTTTGGATATTGATATTGATGGTGAGCGAAAGAAGGGGCTAGAGGTAGCCTCAGAAATTCGCCAACAAGATGCTAATGCGGTTATTATTTTTGTGACAACTCACTCAGAGTTTGCACCTATTAGTTTTAAATACAAGGTTTCTGCGTTAGATTTTATTGATAAGACAGTCTCTAATGCAGAGTTCAAACAACAACTAAAACAAACATTGACTTTTGTAAATCAAAAAGTTGGAGATGTGGATGATGATGAGATATTTGTGTTTGAAACAGCACAGTCTCGAATTCAAGTCCCTATGAGAGATATTTATTATTTTGCGACTGCTGTGACACCTCATAAGGTGATGCTGATTACCAAAACAGAGCGTTTGGAGTTTTATGCCAATCTTGGAGATATTACTTCGGTGAATAAAAAACTCTTTTCTTGTCATCGTTCGTTTTTAGTTAATTTGGATAATATTTCTCGTATTGATAAGAGTCAGTTGATGATTTACTTTGAGAATGGCGATTCTTGTCCAGTTTCACGTTTGAAAATGAAGGCCTTGCTTAAAAAATGGTCAGAGGTAAAAGAACATTAGTCATCGACTAATGTTCTTTTTAGTCTAAAAAAGCATGTGTTTATTTTATAGGTGATTGATTATCTTATAGGTGAGCAAATTCTGTAAAAACACAAAATAGATGTCCTTTAGTGATGGAATTTAGAGATTTATAAAAAAATAACTAAAAAAAAATGCAGTTCAGGATGAAAAAACGACATTCTATGAAATCGTGTAGACAATTAAATTGAAAAAAGTTATTATATAATCAAGATATGTGATTCGGAAATGAGACATCGTCAATCTTATTGAAATCTACATACACTTTATGAAAATAAATAATGTACTTTTATATAACTTTTTCCTAATCCCCATTTTTTATTGGCCGCTCGTCCAATTACATATCTTTTTTATAGAAATTAATAGGCTTGAGAAATCAAGCCTTTTTTGTTTTTAAGGGGATTAGTGCAGATTAGGATAAAAAATACATTCTGTGAGTGAAATTCGACATTTTAGGAAATGAAGATATACATTTTGGGATTGCATGCTATAATGTAATCAAGGTTAGAGAGCAAGAAGAATGTATGGTTTAAGTTAGTCCCTTAAACATAATAATTTCCCTCATTCATTCTATCTAAAATTGCTGTTGTGTTCTCTACCGATGATGCTGTTGTTCAAAAGGTCTGTACTTTGTACAGGCCTTTTGGCATTTTAGAAGATAAATAGTTAAAGATGCTTTTGAATCTATTTGTATCGTTTCAAGAGTGTTTTTTTATTTTCCACCATTCTTTGCATAAAATTGAATAAAAATTAAGGATTACGCACTTTTTGGGTCGAAATAATAAATAAAAACAAATAAAAGCGAAATAAATATAAAAAAATAACAAAAAACTGTTGACAAGTGAATAAATATGCAATATAATAAATCTCGTAAGGTTGATAGAGATAGCAACCGCAAGAAAATATAAGAAAAGAGAAAATATTATGTCAAAAGAGAAAGTTATTCTTGCCTATTCGGGAGGTCTTGATACCTCAGTCGCTATTACATGGCTTAAAAAAGATTACGATGTTATCGCTGTTTGTATGGATGTCGGTGAGGGTAAAGATCTTGAGTTCATCCATGACAAAGCTTTGACAGTTGGAGCTATCGAGTCATACGTGCTTGATGTCAAAGACGAGTTTGCTGAAGACTATGTACTTCCAGCACTTCAGGCTCACGCTTACTATGAACAAAAATATCCTTTGGTTTCAGCGCTTAGCCGTCCAATCATTGCTAAAAAATTAGTTGAGATTGCTCATGAAACAGGAGCAACAACTATCGCTCACGGTTGTACTGGTAAAGGTAATGACCAAGTTCGTTTCGAAGTTGCCATTGCTGCCCTAGATCCAAGTCTTAAAGTAGTAGCGCCAGTGCGTGAATGGAAATGGTCTCGTGAGGAAGAAATTGAGTATGCTAAGGCTAATGGTGTTCCAGTTCCAGCAGACCTTGATAATCCTTACTCAGTCGATCAAAACCTTTGGGGACGTGCTAACGAGTGTGGTGTTCTTGAAAATCCTTGGAATCAAGCTCCAGAAGAAGCTTTTGGAATTACCAATTCACCAGAGTCTGCACCAGATGAAGCTGAATATGTCGATGTAACCTTTAAAGAAGGGAAACCAGTTGCCCTTAACGGTAAAGAAATGAAATTGGCTGACCTTATCCAAGAAATGAATGTTATTGCTGGCAAGCATGGTGTTGGACGTATCGACCACGTTGAGAATCGTCTTGTGGGTATCAAGTCACGTGAAATTTATGAATGCCCAGGAGCTATTGCGCTTTTGACAGCTCATAAAGAAATTGAGGACCTAACTTTGGTACGTGAAGTTTCTCATTTCAAACCAATTCTTGAAAATGAATTGTCAAACCTTATCTACAATGCTTTGTGGTTTAGCCCGGCAACACAAGCTATCATTGCTTATATTAAGGAAACACAAAAAGTTGTTAATGGTATCGCTAAAGTCAAACTTTATAAAGGGCATGCTCAGGTTGTAGCACGTCAATCAGCTAATTCATTGTATGATGAAAACTTGGCTACTTACACATCAGCGGACAGCTTTGATCAGGATGCTGCGATTGGATTTATCAAGCTTTGGGGGCTTCCAACACAGGTAAATTCTCAAGTTAACCATCCGTTTGACAATTAATGACAGATTTCATAAGAAAAGCAGGATATGAGAAGGAAAATTCTTAATATCAGATAAAAGTGGACAGGGAGCCACATCTGATACTCTTTTCTTATAACTTATATTATTATCGTTAAGGCGTTCTGAGAAGCGTCACGAGCCTAAATAAACTACGACTGAGATCGGGATTTAGGAAAACAAGTGTCCAGAGAGACAAATTAAGCTAGACAAATACTATCTAGCTTTTTTCATTTAAGTTATTGTGACCCAAGAGGTCGTTACTTGTTATAAGTATTAAGAAAGGATGGAAGATTATCTCAGTGTAGGGAAATCTTCAAAATAAAACTATGGCAGAAAATCATAAACTATGGGGCGGTCGGTTCGAAGCTAGTCTTGAAAAATGGGTAGAAGAATTTGGTGCTTCAATCTCCTTTGACCAAAAGATGGCAGAGTTTGACCTTAAAGGGTCTATTGCCCATGTCACTATGCTTGGTGAGACAGGAATTATTACCAAAGAGGAAGCTTTACAAATTAAACAGGGATTGGAAGAGCTGCTTGAGGAATATAAGGCTGGTAAACTAGAATTCGATGTTTCCAATGAAGATATTCATATGAATATGGAGAGCCTTTTAACAGCTAAAATTGGACCAGTAGCGGGAAAACTTCATACAGCACGTTCACGTAACGACCAAGTGGCAACGGATATGCACTTGTATCTGAAAGCTAAATTAGTGGAAGTTATTGAGAAGCTTGATAATTTACGTGGTACTTTAGTCAACCTAGCAGACAAACATACCTACACAATTATGCCAGGCTACACCCACTTGCAGCATGCACAACCGATTTCTTTTGGTCACCACTTGATGGCTTATTACAACATGTTTACACGTGATGCCGAACGTTTTGAATTTAATATCAAGCATACGGATATTTCTCCACTTGGAGCTGCTGCACTGGCAGGAACAACTTTCCCAATTGATCGTAATATGACATCTGACTTAATGGGCTTCGCAAATCCATATAGCAATTCCTTGGATGCTGTTTCTGATCGTGACTTTATTCTCGAATTCTTGTCAAACTCAAGTATTCTAATGATGCATATGACACGTATTTGTGAAGAAATCATTAACTGGTGTTCTAACGAGTTTAAGTTTGTGACTCTATCAGATACTTTTTCAACAGGCTCTTCCATTATGCCTCAAAAGAAAAACCCAGATATGGCAGAACTAATTCGTGGAAAATCAGGTCGTGTCTATGGCAATCTGATTGGATTATTGACTGTGATGAAGTCATTACCTTTAGCCTACAATAAAGATCTCCAAGAAGATAAAGAAGGTATGTTTGATACGGTAGAAACGATTACTGTTGCTATTGATATTCTCGCAGGTATGCTCAATACAATGACTGTTAACGACAAGCATATGGCAGAATCAACAGAGAAAGATTTTTCAAATGCTACAGAGTTGGCTGATTATCTTGCGTCTAAAGGACTTCCATTCCGTGAAGCACATGAGATTGTTGGAAAACTTGTCCTTGAGTGTACCAAAGCTGGTTATTATCTTCAGGATGTTCCTCTCGAACGTTATCAAGAAGTTTCGGATTTAATTGAAGAGGACATCTATGAGACGCTTAAATCTCATACAGCTGTTGAACGTCGTCATTCCCTTGGTGGAACTGGTTTTGACCAGGTTAAATGGCAAATCAAAGAAGCTCAAAAAGCTCTAAAAAAATAAGTCTCTAAGGCCCTAACCATAAGGTTTTGGGCTTTTTTGCTATTTATGATATAATAGTACTAATTTTGAGTTTGGAGTCGTATTTTGAAAAAATCTTATCGCGTTAAGAAAGAGAAAGACTTTAAAGCATTATTTGATGCGGGACACAGTGTTGCTAATCGAAAATTTGTTGTCTACTGTCTGGATCGTGATCTACCTCATTTTAGAGTAGGTTTGTCGGTCAGTAAGCGTCTTGGTAATGCGGTTACTCGGAATCGGGTAAAACGTCGTCTACGACATGCACTGATGGACATGTCATCTCAGTTAGAACATCAAGATTTTGTCGTTATTGCTCGTAAAGGTGTCGAAGACTTAAGTTATCAAGACATTTATAGCAATCTCGTTCATGTCTTAAAAATAGCAAAGTTATATAAGGACTAGAAAATTATTTTGCTTCTTTACATTGTAGGATAAACTAAGATCATTCCTGATTTTTGAGATAGTCTTAATGAATGGAAGCAAGCAGTTCTTTATCGTATTAAAAAGGAGTTTTTAGTGAAGAAAAAACTTAATTTATCTGTTTTAGGTGCAGGAGTTCTCTTACTTTTGTCCGCATGTGGACGAAGTGATGTTACAAGTCATTCTACAGGCCTTTGGGAACGTCTCATTTTAATGTTTGGGAAGGCTATTCAAGGGCTCTCATTCGGAGGTTCCATTGGATTAGGGATTATCATTTTCACGATCTTAATTCGTGCGGTAATGATTCCTCTTTATAATCGCCAAATTAAGTCAAGCCGTGAACTACAAGAGTTGCAGCCAGAGTTACGTCGCTTGCAGAGTGAGTATCCTGGACGCGAGAATCGTGAAGCTCTTGCTTATGCACAACAAGATCTTTATAAAGAGCATGGTGTAAATCCTTACGCAAGCTTTGTTCCTCTCTTGATTCAATTTCCTATTTTGATGGCTCTTTATGGAGCACTCACGCGAGTGCCAGAATTGCGAGAAGGAACATTCCTCTGGGTTGACCTAGGTCAGAAAGACCCTTACTTTATTCTTCCGATTTTGGCGGCTGCTTTCACCTTCCTTTCAACTTGGTTGACCAATAAGGCAGCTAAAGATCGTAGTGCAATGCTTCTTGTTATGAATATCATGCTTCCAATCTTTATTTTCTGGTTTGGAACTCAGATTTCTTCAGGGGTAGCACTTTATTGGGCGGTTTCAAACGCCTTCCAAGTTATTCAGATTTTGGTTTTTAATAATCCGTTTAAAATCATCGAAGAGCGTAATCGTTTGGAAGCGGAAGAAAAAGAACGTAAAGCTAAGATTCGTCGTGCCAAGAAAAAGGCGCATAAACGTAAATAAGGAGGCTTATTATGGTTGTCTATTCTGGACGAACAGTCGAACAAGCTATTGAAAAAGGTTTGAAAGATCTTAATTTACCCCGTATGAAGGCTCATATTAAGGTTATTTCTCGTGAGAAAAAAGGTTTTTTAGGGTTCGGAAAGAAGCCAGCTCGAGTTAGCGTTGAACCAATAAATGAAAAGATAGCTCATGAAGCAGATCAAAACACCGTTAAAGTGGCTCCTGATGCTATAAAACAATTCGACGATTCTGTCGCAAGTCCAAAAGACGAAACGATTGCTTTCAATAAAGTGACAAAACTCGTTACGGTTTCAGATAATAAGGAAATTACACAAGAAAACTTAAAGCAACCAGTGTCTACAGAGCACCTTGGTGAAGAGCTGCTAGATAATAAACAGGAGCAACCAAAGGCAACAATTATTCCTCTATCTGTTAAACGTGAGTCATCAGAAGAGGATGCTACAGAATTTATGGCAAGTTCGCTTGAACCTCAACTAGAATCAATCGCTAAAGTTCAGACTTTGGAAACTCCAGAAGGAGATTTCAGTGATTTTGTGGCATCTGAGTTTAGTTCGGATGATTCTTCTGAAAATAATTTAGAAGATATTCAAGCAGCTGCAGATGATGTTTTATCTTATCTCGAAAAAATTATCTATGAAATGGATGTTGATGCTAGCCTAGAGGTTAGTCACAATCGTCGCAATATTATCATTCAGATTGAAACAGACCAGCCTGGTCGTGTTATCGGTTATCATGGCAAGGTTCTCAAGTCTTTACAACTTTTAGCGCAAAATTATTTGCACGATTGTCATTCTAAACGCTTTAGTGTTGTTCTTAATGTTCGTGATTATTTGGAGCAGCGCACAGAGACTTTGATTGATTTAGCAGAAAAAACAGCAGCTAAAGTAAAAGAAACAGGCCGAGAGTATGTTATGGATCCAATGACGAATAGCGAACGAAAAATTATCCATAAGGCACTTTCTCAAATTGAAGGGGTTGAAAGTCACTCGGAAGGGGACGATCCTAATCGTTACGTTGTTGTGACAAAAGTATAATTAGAATAGCGTTATTGCTTACAGAAACTAGTCTTAATTGAAGGCTAGTTTTTTTGACAATCAAAAGTAGACGGTGTATACTTTAATAAAAAGTAATCGCTGTCTACTAATATGCAAATAGGAGTCAAAATGAAACGTAATACTGCTGAATTGAAGGAAAAGTTAATCACAACTGGAATTGAGGAGATAAGAATAAGAGGGATTGATCAACTATCTATCCGAACGGTGGCTCAAAGATGCGGGATCACCCATGGAGCACCCTATAAGCACTTTGAAAATAAGGGTGTATATCTTCAGGTAGTTTTAGAGCGTTTATCCGAGATCTTTTTGAAGTATCTGACACAAGGAATAGACTCTCCTCTTGATGTAAGGGATCACTTAGTATTAATGGGGTGTAATTTTGTGGAATTTGCTCAAAAAGAAACAAACAGTTTTGAGGCCTTATTTATTAAGTTTCCTTTCAATTATATGGAACTAACCCAGAACAGTATCTCTGTTAATGCCCATTTACCAGGATTTGAGCACTTTAAGAGTGTGGTTTTGAAGCTAAAAAGTGAAATGAACATTTCTGGTAGTGAGACAGAAATATTAGTTCATATCTGGAGTTTTATTACTGGATTAGCTGTTTTGGTAAGGAGTCCTATTGGTGATAATTTCAATAGTAACACTATTAAAGAGACTGTTAGTACTATGTTAGACATCTACGTTAAAGGAGCTAAACAATGAAAACTTTAATTATCTACGCACATCCAAACGACAAGGGGTACAATGCCTCTATACTAGAGACAGTCAAGGAGAATTTATCGTCTAAACATGAGTTAAAGGTTCTAGATTTGTATAAAGAGCGGTTCGATCCTGTTTTACGCTTTGATACAACGCATAGGAGAAGAGACTTAGCGCACGATGTAGCTATGAAAGACTATCGAGATTTAATAATTTGGGCAGATCAGTTGATTTTTATTTTTCCAATTTGGTGGAGTGGAATGCCGGCTATCTTGAAAGGATTTATTGAACGCGTCTTTGTTGCTGGTTTTGCCTATGAAAATACACCCCGTGGATTGGATGGTTATCTGACTGGGAAAGCTTGGATTATTACAACCCACAATACACCGAAAATTATTCTACCTTTAGTTCAAGATTATAGCAAAGTTCTAAAATTTCAAGTCCTAAAACCTTGTGGTATTAAATCAGTCAAAGTTACCCAGGTTTCACCTGTTGAGTATATGGGTGACCATAAGCGAAAAGAGGTGCTCAAGAAAATAGCTAAAATAGCAAGAACGTTATGAGCAAGCGATGATATAGGGATAGTAATGTGGTCTACAATTATCACCAGCCTAAGGGTTTCAAAGATATAATAAAATTAATATCTAAGTAATTCTTGACAAGATTAAGCTATTGCTATAAAATAGTATGGTATGTTTAGTAACTGATCAAAAATAGCCGGCTAAACGAATACGAAAATCTATCAGGAGGTATTCAACGTGAAACGTACTTATCAACCAAGTAAAATCCGTCGTCAACGTAAACACGGATTCCGTCACCGTATGTCAACTAAAAATGGACGTCGTGTTCTTGCAGCTCGTCGTCGTAAAGGACGTAAAGTTCTTTCAGCTTAAGACATTATTGAAAGCAACAGTGCTCGAGACTGTTGTTTTTTTGTTTGCTATGAATGTTAGTGTTGATGTTTGATGCTATTCATCGAGAGTTTGAAAATATAGAGCTGACAATTCTTGTAATTTTTGATAAACTAAAGCGGTTGTGTATAATGACCACTGACTAAAAAATACTTAGGACTGTTTTTCCTAATGTAAGGAGTATAAATGACTGATTTTCCTATTAAATATCGTCTTATAAAGAAAGAAAAACACACAGGAGCACGCCTGGGGGAAATTATCACGCCTCATGGGACCTTTCCAACGCCGATGTTTATGCCTGTAGGCACCCAAGCTACAGTAAAAACGCAATCTCCTGAAGAATTAAAACAGATGGGTTCAGGGATTATTTTGGCCAATACCTATCATTTATGGCTAAGACCTGGTGATGAGCTCGTTGCTAAAGCTGGAGGACTCCATAAATTCATGAATTGGGACCAAGCGATTCTTACAGATAGCGGTGGTTTCCAAGTTTATTCATTGGCAGAAAAACGCAATATTTCTGAAGAAGGTGTAACATTTAAAAATCACCTTAATGGAAGTAAGATGTTTTTATCTCCTGAAAAAGCGATCTCGATTCAGAACAATCTCGGTTCAGATATTATGATGAGCTTTGACGAATGTCCTCAATTTTACCAACCATACGATTATGTGAAAAATTCTATTGAACGGACAAGTCGTTGGGCAGAACGAGGGCTAAAAGCACACCGTCGCCCACATGATCAAGGCCTATTTGGAATTGTGCAGGGAGCAGGTTTTGAAGACCTTCGTAGACAATCTGCACAGGATTTGGTTTCTATGGATTTTCCAGGTTATTCAATTGGAGGTCTTGCGGTTGGAGAAACTCATGAAGAGATGAATGCGGTTCTAGACTTTACTGTACCTTTGCTTCCTGAGAATAAACCACGTTATCTTATGGGTGTAGGAGCACCAGATAGTTTAATTGATGGTGTTATCCGTGGCGTTGATATGTATGATTGTGTTCTTCCAACTCGAATTGCTCGAAACGGAACTTGTATGACGAGTCAAGGGCGTCTCGTGGTTAAAAATGCGGCGTATGCAGAAGATTTTAGCCCTATAGATCCTGAGTGTGATTGTTATACATGTAAGAATTACACACGTGCTTATGTGAGACATTTGTTGAAAGCAGATGAAACGTTTGGAATTCGCCTGACAAGTTACCATAATCTCTACTTCTTGGTAAATTTAATGGCCAAGGTACGACAAGCTATTATAGATGACAATTTACTTGAGTTTCGCCAAGATTTCATTGAAAAATATGGTTATAATGCAAGTAAAAGAAATTTTTAAATAATTTATTTAGCAGTACATGATTGTACTGCTTTATTTTTTTCAAAAACCCTATTGACAAGAACTAAATTGGGTGTTAGAATATAAAAGTTGTCTTAACAGACTTGCCACAAACTTGAAAAGGTTCCAAAACTTTAAAAAAGTTATTGACAAGATAA
>NZ_JACLQK010000018.1:0-40461 GCF_016648645.1 Streptococcus sp. 22.1
TTAATCATGATGTCGTAGGTTCGAGTCCTACTGGCGGAGTATAATTCTTATTACTAGACGCAGGTCTAGCTTTTTTTTGTTAAGTTATTTACTTGTTAAAAGTTTAAATTTCAGATATGATAATACTATATTTTAAATTGAGAGGTATTCTATGTCAAATTTTGCATCTGCTTTTACACCTATTTCTGTTTCTTCGGCTAAGGAGAATATTGATACAGCTGAAAAATTTATTTTATTTATTGGACGTCCTTCTTGTCCATATTGTCAACTTTTTGAACCTAAATTATCAAATGTGGCACGTAATTCAAATCTTACTATTTTCTATATTAATAGCGAAAATAGTGAAGAATTAGAAGATATTCAAGCTTTACGTAAAAGATATGGTATTGCTACAGTTCCTGCTCTCTTTGTTTCAGAAAATGGTGCTGCTAAGGTTGTATGTGACTCTTCTCTTTCTGAGGATGATATTTTAGATTTTATTTCTTAGTCTTTTTGGAGGTTCTTATGTTTATTTGTAAACACGAGGTCCAGTATTATGAAACAGATCGAATGGGTATTACTCATCATTCTAATTATGTTCGATGGATGGAAGAGGCGAGAACTTTTTTTCTAAGAGAGATAGGTTGGCCTTATGAAAAAATTGAAGAGGAGGGAATTATCTCTCCTGTTACTTCAATTTCCTGTGACTATAAAGCTACTTCTACTTTTGCAGATGTAATTTCTATCGAGATTAATGTTAAAAGAGTTAAATCTGCTAAACTTACTTTTGTATACAATATGGTAAATCAAAACGGAATCCTTGTTTGTACAGCTGTTTCTGAACATAGTTTCTTGTCTAAGGACGGTGGTTTTGTCAATCTTAAAAGAGATTACTCGTCATTTTTTAATCTTTTAAAAGAGCATTCAGTTATGTAATAAAAAAGAAGAAAATCAAATCGATTTTCTTCTTTTATTCGGCAAGGAGTTTTTGATAAATAGCTAAATTTTCATCATCAAATACGTTAAATATTACTTTTTTTATTATACTTGATTCGTCAATAAAGGTTTTGACTGTTTGAATGGCGATTTTGGCAGCTTCTTGTTTTGGAAAATTGAAATCTCCAGTTGATAGACATGGTATAGCAATTGATTCAATGTTATTTTTCTCAGCTAGTGCTAATACTGAAAGATAACTTTTTGCTAAAAGATCTTCATCAATTTGTGTCGGTTGGTCTACTATTTTTGGACCTACTGTATGAATGACAAAGGCAGAAGGAAGATTGTAAGCTGGGGTGATTTTAGCCATGCCAACGGGTTCTTCATATCCTTGTTCTAAGATGAGCTCGAAACAAGCTTGGCGTAACTGAACACCTGCGTATGTATGAATAGCGTTATCTACACAATCATGAAGTGGTTTCATACATCCAAGTAAGGTTTTATTAGCTGCATTTACGATTGCATCTACTTCGAGTCTTGTAATATCACCTTTCCAGAGGTAGATTCGATCATCTTGTGGAATGGGCTGGAGCGAACTGAGTTGTACAAATCCTCTTTCCCCTTTTCTAACTTGTAGGTAAAGGTCTTGGATTGTTAAGAATTGTGTTGATGCTGCCATTGGTTTACGTGTATTAAAGAGTGCTCTGAGAAGTTTTTGTTTTTCCTCGAGTTCTTCTGGGATAATCAAATCATGTAATTCTAGATTTTCTTTTTTGAGTTCACCTATGAGATAGGTAATCATTGCATCTTTATCCATATTTACTCATTTCTATTTTTATAGTTTTTTATTATTATACTCCCAAGACTGCCTGTGGGCAAGTGATGTCTATGATAGGTAATGACTAATATTTGATAAGAATTTTTTATGTATGTGTCAAATTCTTGCAATAGCCTTTAGAATCATATAGAATAGGTCTACAAAAGTTTTATAATGTCTAGGAGGATGATTAAATGACACAAGTAGTAACAGATGCTACATTTGAACAAGAAACAGCTGAAGGCCTCGTTTTGATTGATTTTTGGGCAACTTGGTGTGGGCCTTGCTTGATGCAAGCACCAATTCTTGAGCAACTTTCTGAAGAAATTTCAGAAGATGAACTTAAGATTGTTAAAATTGATGTTGATGAGAACCCAGAAACAGCTCAGAAGTTTGGAATTATGTCTATTCCAACTTTACTCTTCAAAAAAGATGGTGAGGTTGTTAAGCAAGTAGCAGGTGTACATACAAAAGAACAAATTAAAGCTATCGTTGCCGAGCTTAGCTAACTAATCGTCACAGTCCCGTTTGGGGATTTTTATTTTTAGTTTATTCAAACGACGAGGAGAATCATATGTCTTATTCATTTCAAAATCCTAGTGATGAGGTTATAGAATCTTATTTAAAATCTGCAAAGACGATTGCAATTGTTGGTTTATCTCATCGCAAGGAGGCAGCATCTTATCAGGTTGCTCATTTTCTACAAGCTGCTGGTTATCGTATTATACCAGTAAATCCCAAACTAGAAGGTCAGGAGCTTCTAGGAGAGCATGTTTATGCTCATCTTAAAGATATCCCATTTTCGATTGATATTGTTGATGTATTTAGACGAAGTGAGCTTTTACCAGATGTTGCCTATGATTTTCTTGAAACGGATGCAACAGTTTTTTGGAGTCAAATTGGTCTTGAGAATGAGGAGGCTGAGACTATTCTTCGTCAAGCGAATAGACAGGATATTGTAATGAATCGTTGTACAAAGAGAGAATATATGCGACTCTTTGTTTAATAAAATGAAAAGGTGAGTGAGCTATGCTCGCTCGTTTTTGTTATAATAGAGCTATGATTGAAATTTTTGATACGCATACCCATCTTAATGTGGATAATTTTGCAGGAAAAGAACAAGAAGAAATAGATTTTGCAGCTGAACTAGGTGTTGTTAAAATGAATATTGTTGGTTTTGATAAACCAACAATAAATAAATCTTTAGCACTATCAGAGAGATATGATCAATTATATAGTACGATTGGATGGCATCCTACGGAAGCGGGGTCCTATTCTCAGGAAATTGAGGATATGATTGTATCACAATTAGATAATCCGAAAGTAGTGGCACTTGGGGAAATCGGTTTGGATTATTATTGGATGGAAGATCCTAAAGAAACTCAGATTGATGTCTTTAAGCGTCAAATAGCTTTGTCAAAGGAACACAATTTACCTTTTGTTGTCCATACACGTGATGCACTTGAGGATACTTACGCTGTTATTAAAGAAGTTGGTGTTGGTCCTCGTGGGGGGATTATGCACTCATACTCAGGATCCCTAGAAATGGCTCAAAAATTTGTTGATCTTGGAATGATGATTTCATTTTCAGGTGTTGTAACTTTTAAGAAGGCTTTGGATGTCCAAGAAGCTGCTCAGAAGTTACCTTTAGATAAGATTCTGGTTGAAACGGATGCACCGTATTTGGCACCTGTTCCCAAACGTGGTCGTGAGAATCGTACAGGCTATACACGTTACGTAGTAGACAAGATTGCTGAGCTTCGTGGTTTAACGAGTGAAGAAGTGGCTAGGGCTACTTATGACAATGCGATGAGGATTTTTGGTCTGGATGAATAGAATAAAGATTCAAGAAGTCATCGTCGTAGAAGGTAAGGATGATACGGCAAATTTGAGACGTTTTTATGAGGTGGATACCTATGAGACTAGAGGATCCGCTATTAATGAGGATGACTTAGAGCGTATCGATAAGCTTAATGACTTACGCGGAGTGATTGTTTTTACTGATCCAGACTATAATGGTGAACGTATCCGTAAAATCATTATGGAAGCTGTTCCGACAGCAAAGCATGCTTTTTTAAACCGTGGGGAAGCAACACCAAAATCTAAGACTAAAGGTCGTTCATTGGGTGTTGAGCATGCGAGTTTTGAGGATCTTCAAAAGGCCTTATCTGGAGTTTTAGGTAGTTACGATGATGATAATCAGTTTGATATTAGTAAATCAAATCTTATGAAGTTAGGGCTACTAATGGGAGCAGATAGTCGAAAGCGTCGAGAATATTTGGGCGAGGTGCTCCGTATTGGTTATTGCAATGGGAAGCAGCTTTTAAAGCGTTTGGAATTGTTTGGAATCACATTAGAGGAGCTAGAAGAGGCTATGTCAAATTACTAGATTACCAGTGATTTTAACATCAAATCGCTACTAAGTAGCTTATTATTGAGGTTGGGATAATTAAGGGTTTGGACCTGTTTTGTGTCCAAGTATAAAAATCGTGAAAATAATAAGAAAAGAGAATAAATGAGAATTGCAGATTATAGCGTGACCAAGGCTGTCCTTGAACGCCATGGCTTTACCTTTAAGAAGTCTTTTGGACAGAACTTCTTAACAGATACAAATATTTTACAAAAAATTGTTGATACGGCAGAGATCGATAAAAATGTCAATGTAATCGAAATTGGACCTGGTATCGGAGCATTAACAGAATTCTTAGCTGAAAATGCTGCGGAAGTTATGGCTTTTGAAATTGATGATCGGTTGGTTCCGATTTTAGAGGATACATTACGTGATCATGAAAATGTTAACGTAATTAATGAAGATGTTCTCAAGGCGGATTTACAGACACGTGTCAAAGAGTTTAAAAATCCAGAACTACCAATTAAGGTAGTCGCCAATTTGCCATATTATATTACGACGCCAATCTTGATGCATTTGATTGAGAGTAAGATTGCTTTTGCAGAATTTGTTGTTATGATGCAAAAAGAGGTTGCTGACCGCATTTCTGCAGAGCCTAATAGCAAGGCTTATGGTTCTCTATCAATTGCTGTGCAGTATTATATGACTGCTAAAGTGGCATTTGTTGTCCCTCGTACAGTCTTTGTACCAGCCCCGAATGTTGACTCAGCAATTTTGAAGATGACGCGCCGTGAACAACCGTTGGTTGAAGTTAAAGATGAGGATTTCCTTTTCCGAGTGGCTAAGGCTAGCTTTGTCCATCGTCGTAAGACATTGTGGAATAATTTAACAAATCATTTTGGTAAATCTGAAGAAGTGAAAACCAAACTTGAGCAGGCTTTGGAAATTGCTGATATAAAACCTTCTATTCGTGGAGAGGCTCTATCTATTTCTGATTTTGCACACTTATCAGATGCTTTGAGTGAAGCAGGTCTATAATTCAAAAATCCCACTGAATTTCAGTGGGATTTTTAGCTATGCGGAGAAAGGGATTTGAACCCTCACGCTTGAAAAAGCACATGCGCCTGAAGCATGCGTGTCTGCCATTCCACCACCTCCGCAGTGATAGGATTATTATACTGCAAATTACTAAAAATGCAAGGAGCTTAAGGAAATGGAAATGTGGTTTGTTTTGGATCAGAAAAGCGTGTTGTTTTGTGGTATAATAGGGCTATTAAACGATTGAGGAGTTCACTTGCAAGGAAGAATTATCAAAGCACTGGCAGGTTTCTATTATGTAGAGCATGATGGTGTTGTATACCAGACGCGTGCGCGAGGAAATTTTAGAAAAAAAGGACAAACACCTTACGTTGGGGATTTTGTCGAATTTTCAGCAGAGGAAAATTCAGAAGGCTATATCCTTAAAATTGGTCAACGAATCAATAGCTTAGTGCGCCCACCCATTGTCAATATAGATCAGGCTGTGGTCATTATGTCTGCTAAGGAACCGGATTTCAATAGTAATCTTCTGGACCGTTTTTTGGTTTTACTAGAGCATAAAAATATAAAACCTGTAATTTATATTTCTAAGATGGATTTGGTTGAAGATGATTCAGAAATGAAGGCTATTCAAAAACAGTATCAAAAAATTGGTTTTGATTTTGTCTTCAGTTTGGAAGAACTATTGCCGCTCTTGACTAATAAAATAACAGTCTTTATGGGACAGACAGGTGTTGGAAAATCAACCTTGTTGAACCGTATTGCCCCAGAGTTGAAGTTGGAAACAGGTGAGATTTCAGACAGTTTAGGTCGTGGACGTCATACTACAAGGGCTGTAAGTCTTTATGATGTTCATGGAGGGAAGATTGCTGATACACCAGGATTCTCTTCGCTAGATTATGAAGTGGATAATGCCGAGGACTTGAGTGAAGCTTTTCCGGAAATCCGTCAAGCTAGTCATGGCTGTAAATTCCGTTCTTGTACCCATACCCATGAGCCTTCTTGTGCTGTTAAGGATGAGGTTGAAGATGGCCAAATTTGGCAAGTCCGTTATGATAATTACCTTCAATTTTTAAGTGAAATTGAAAACCGTCGTGAAACATATAAAAAAACTGTAAAAAGAAAGTAGGTCTCTCATGTCTTATAAAATTGCTCCGTCTATCCTAGCTGCTGACTATGCTAATTTTGCTTCAGAACTAGCTCGTATTGATGCATCAGGTGCGGAATATGTTCACATTGATATTATGGATGGTCAATTTGTCCCTAATATCAGTTGGGGAGCAGATGTGGTCGCTAGCATGCGTAAACATAGCAAGTTGGTTTTTGATTGCCACCTTATGGTTGTTGATCCTGAACGTTATGTGGATGCCTATGCACAAGCAGGTGCAGATATCATGACTATTCATGTTGAAGCCACTAAACATATCCATGGTGCCCTCCAGAAAATCAAAGCTGCTGGTATGAAAGCAGGTGTTGTGATTAATCCTGGAACCCCAGTCGAGGCACTTATTCCTGTACTTGATTTAGTGGATCAAGTACTTATTATGACTGTAAATCCAGGTTTTGGTGGTCAGGCGTTCATTCCAGAAATGATGTCTAAAGTAGAGCGTGTTGTGGAGCTTCGCGAAAAAGGTGGCTATTCATTCGATATTGAAGTTGATGGTGGTGTAGATAACAATACTATTGCAGCATGTGCCAAGGCGGGGGCTAATGTTTTTGTAGCAGGCTCTTACCTCTTCAAAAATCCTGATTTGACAGCCCAAGTTCAAACGCTTCGTGATGCTATTGATGCCTAAAATAGCTTTATTTGTCGGTGGTGAGCTAGAGTGGTTCACTACCGATTTTGATTATTTTGTTGGGGTGGATCGTGCTTGCTTACGTTTGTTGGAGTTAGGTTTGCCGCTTAATCTGGCTGTCGGAGACTTTGATTCAGTATCTCGGTCAGAGTTAGAGATGATTCAATCAGCTGCTAAAGAGTGTAGGATTGCTCCAGCTGAAAAGGATGACACGGATACAGAGTTAGCCCTAAAAATTGTATTTCAATTATATCCTGAGGCGGAAGTAACTATTTTCGGTGCTTTTGGTGGCAGAATTGATCATATGTTATCAAATCTATTTTTGGTCAGTGATCCTGAATTAGCTCCTTTTATGAGGCATATCTGTTTGCAGGATAAGCAAAATAAGATTACTTATTATCCAGAAGGAAGTCATAACTTGTTACCAGAACCTGGAATGACATATGTTTCTTTTTTACATGAAGGTGATGGAGAACTGACGATTTTGGGAGCAAAATACGAATTAACTAGTATGAATTATTTTCAAAAGAAAATTTACTCTAGTAATGAATTTGTTGATGGTCCAATTCAAGTGATTGTGCCAAATGGATATGTGATTGTCATCCAGACTAAAGATAGGAGTTAGTATGATCTATCTACTTACACTTTTAACTTTATTAAGTTTTGGGATTCTTATTGTTCTTTTCTTGAGAAATATGGAGTTAAAAGAACAGATTAATAAGGGTTTGGAAGAAAATGCAGATAATCTTTCAGATCAAATTTCGTTTCAATTGGAAAGTTTTGCTAAGACAAACCAACTGGAAACGACAAAGCAATTGAACCAATTGCAGATGGAACTATACCAACAGTTGACAGATATCCGAGAGGTTTTACATCAAAATTTGTCTGATAATCGAGACCGCTCCGACCAACGCCTTGAGCAAATAAACCAAAGCTTAACCAAAGCGGTTAAAGATATGCAAGATTCCAATGAGAAACGTCTGGAACAAATGCGTCAGACAGTTGAAGAGAAACTTGAGCAAACCTTACAAACACGTTTACAAGCCTCTTTTGAGACGGTTTCAAGACAATTAGAGTCGGTTAACCAGGGCTTGGGGGAAATGAAAAATGTAGCCAAGGATGTTGGAAGTCTTAACAAGGTCCTTTCAAATACAAAAACACGAGGTATTTTGGGAGAGCTTCAATTAGGGCAAATTATTGAAGACATATTGACTGTTAATCAGTACGAGCGAGAATTTCCTACGGTATCAGGTTCAAGTGAACGAGTTGAATATGCAATCAAAATGCCAGGAAACCATAAAGACGAATATATCTACCTTCCCATTGATTCTAAGTTTCCTTTGGAAGATTACTATCGTCTGGAAGATGCTTATGAGTCTGGTAATAAAGAGGAAATTGAGAATCACCGTAAGTCTCTTTTGACTAGTATTAAGCGATTTGCCAAGGATATTAACAAGAAGTATCTTAACCCACCTGAAACCACAAATTTTGGTATATTATTTTTGCCGACGGAAGGACTTTATGCTGAGGTAGTACGCCAACCAGCCTTCTTTGACGCCCTTCGTCGTGAGGAAAATATTGTTATCGCAGGGCCGTCAACTTTATCAGCACTCTTGAATTCATTGTCCGTAGGATTTAGAACTTTGAATATTCAAAAGAATGCAGATGATATTAGTAAGGTTTTAGGCAATGTCAAACTAGAATTTAGCAAGTTTGGAGATATGTTAGCTAAAGCTCAGAGACAATTGAATACAGCAAGTAAAACAGTCGATAGTCTTCTCAACACAAGGAGTAGGGCAATTGTTAGAGCTCTTGATACAATTGAAACCTATCAAGACAGTGCGACACAAAGTTTGTTAGATTTACCACGATTAGAAAACGAGGACAAGCATGAAGATTAATCAAATGAAAAAAGACGAGTATTTTGAAGGTTTTTATCTGATTAAGCGTGCAGAGGTACGTAAGACAAGAGCAGGAAAGGATTATATTGCCTTTACTTTTCAGGATGATACTGGAGAGATTTCAGGAAACCTGTGGGATGCTCAGCCTTATAATGTCGAAGAATTTACCGCAGGTAAAGTAGTGCATATGGAGGGGCGTCGAGAAGTTTATAATAATACTCCTCAGGTAAACCAAATAACCTTACGCTTGCCTACATTTGGTGAGCCAAATGATCCAGCTGATTTCAAAGAGAAACCACCAGTAAATCCTTCTGAAGTACGCGAATACCTAGAGCAAATGATTTTTAAGATTGAGGAAGCAACTTGGCAGCGTGTTGTTCGTGCTCTTTATCGAAAGTATAATAAAGAGTTTTTCACTTTTCCAGCTGCTAAAACAAATCACCATGCTTTTGAAAGTGGACTAGCCTATCATACGGCTACTATGGTTCGCCTAGCGGACAGCATTGGAGATATTTACCCAGAGCTCAATAAGAGTCTACTTTTTGCAGGGATTATGCTTCATGATTTAGCTAAGGTTATTGAACTTACTGGTCCTGAAAATACTGAGTATACGGTTCGTGGAAACTTGATTGGTCATATTGCTTTGATTGATGAAGAAATCACTAAGGTGCTCATGGAGCTCAATATTGATGATACGCGTGAGGATGTCGTTGTTTTGCGTCATGTCATTCTCAGCCACCACGGACAACTAGAGTATGGTAGCCCAGTGCGACCTCGTATTATGGAAGCAGAAATTATTCATATGATTGATAATCTTGATGCCAGTATGATGATGATGACGACAGCCCTTAACCTAGTAGGTCCAGGAGAAATGACAAATCGTCTCTTTGCTATGGATAATCGTTCTTTCTACAAGCCAAAATTTGATTAAAATCGAAATTAAGCGAGCATTTCATATGAAAATGTTCGTTTTTTGCTGTATTATGGTATAATAGTTAAAAAGTACAGAAAATATAGGTAACATATGAAATTAAAACGAAGTGAGCGCATGGTAGTGATTTCAAACTACCTGATTAATAATCCTTATCAATTGACAAGCCTCAACACCTTTGCAGAACGTTATGAAGCTGCAAAGTCTTCAATCTCAGAAGATGTTGCTATCATTAAAAAAGCTTTTGAGGAAAGTCAAATAGGAGAAATCGAAACAGTAACTGGTGCATCTGGTGGCGTTATGTTTACACCGACTATTTCTGATGAAGATGCAAGAAGTCTGGTTGAAGATCTTTGTAAACGTCTTTCCGAGAGTGATCGTATCTTACCAGGTGGTTATCTCTACCTATCTGATTTATTGAGTACACCGTCTATTTTAAAAAATGTTGGTCGTATCATTGCCAGTGCCTTTAAAGGACAAAAAATTGATGCCGTTATGACAGTTGCAACCAAAGGAGTTCCTTTAGCAAATGCAGTAGCAGATGTCTTGAACATTCCATTTGTTATCGTTCGTCGTGACTTGAAAATTACAGAAGGTTCAACCGTATCGGTAAACTACGTTAGTGGTTCAAGTGATCGTATTGAAAAGATGTTCCTTTCAAAACGTAGTTTGAAACCAAATAGCCGCGTCCTTATTGTTGATGATTTTCTTAAAGGCGGCGGTACCATTACGGGTATGATTAGCTTGCTTTCAGAATTTGATAGTGAGTTAGTAGGTGTAGCTGTATTCGCAGAAAATGCTAAAGGCGATCGTGATATCCATGAATATAAATCATTACTTACTGTTTCTGACATCGATGTAAAAGCACAGAAGGTAGAAGTTGAAGTCGGTAATATTTTTGATAAATAATTAATCTACGATAGTATTCCTAATTTAACGATTAGGAATTTTTCTTTTTAACAAGAAAGTCTTGACAATAATCATCAAAAAATGATACTATATTAGACAGTACTTTTTACTTTTGGTCTCTCAAAAGTGTACAGAGACGTGCTGACATAAGTTGCAAAAGTACACAAAGATATGGGCTGTCACCAAGTGCCATATCAACCAAAAATAAAAAAACACAGGAGAATGTAGATGCCTACAATTAACCAATTGGTTCGTAAACCACGTCAATCAAAAGTTGTTAAATCTAAATCACCAGCTTTGAACGTTGGTTACAACAGCCACAAAAAAGTTCAAACTAACGTATCTTCACCACAAAAACGTGGTGTTGCAACACGTGTTGGAACAATGACACCTAAGAAACCTAACTCAGCCCTTCGTAAATTCGCTCGTGTACGTTTGAGCAACCTTATCGAAGTTACTGCTTACATCCCAGGTATCGGACACAACCTCCAAGAACACAGCGTTGTTCTTATCCGTGGTGGACGTGTAAAAGACCTTCCAGGGGTACGTTACCACATCGTCCGTGGTGCACTTGATACTGCAGGTGTAGCTGATCGTAAACAAAGCCGTTCTAAATACGGTGCTAAACGTCCTAAAGGATAAGAAGGGAGATAAGATAAAATGAGTCGTAAAAATAGAGCGCCTAAACGCGAAGTATTGGCAGATCCATTGTACAATTCAAAAATCGTTACACGTCTTATCAACCGTGTAATGCTTGACGGTAAACGTGGTACTGCTGCAACAATCGTATACGATGCTTTCGAGCAAATCAAAGAAGCAACTGGAAACGATGCTCTTGAAGTATTTGAAACAGCTATGGACAACATCATGCCTGTACTTGAAGTACGTGCACGTCGTGTCGGTGGTTCAAACTACCAAGTCCCAGTTGAAGTTCGTCCAGAACGTCGTACAACTCTTGGTCTTCGTTGGTTGGTTAACGCATCACGTGCGCGTGGTGAACACACTATGAAAGATCGTCTTGCAAAAGAAATCATGGATGCTGCAAACAACACTGGTGCATCAGTTAAGAAACGTGAAGATACTCACAAAATGGCTGAAGCAAACCGTGCCTTTGCACACTTCCGCTGGTAATCATAAGTTTCAAGCTGAATTACAGTCATATATTCATAAGCTAAGATTATGGATTTGTAATAGGCTGACTCTGAATTTAAATAATATTATTCATATCATTTGAAAACCAGTTAAATATTAGTGAAAAAACGGGTAGGTCCTGCCTATCCGTTTTTTGACAATAATGTTATAATAAATAAGTAAACTAAAATATTTATAGGAGAATAAACCTAATGGCACGCGAATTTTCACTTGCAAAAACTCGTAATATCGGTATCATGGCCCACGTCGATGCCGGTAAAACAACTACAACAGAGCGTATCCTTTACTACACTGGTAAAATCCACAAAATCGGTGAAACTCACGAAGGTGCATCACAAATGGACTGGATGGAGCAAGAACAAGAGCGTGGTATCACAATCACATCTGCCGCTACAACAGCACAATGGGATGGTCACCGCGTTAACATCATCGATACACCAGGACACGTGGACTTCACAATCGAAGTACAACGTTCACTCCGTGTATTGGATGGTGCCGTAACCGTTCTTGACTCACAATCAGGTGTAGAACCTCAAACTGAAACAGTTTGGCGTCAAGCAACTGAGTATGGTGTTCCACGTATCGTATTTGCCAACAAAATGGATAAAATCGGTGCAGACTTCCTTTACTCAGTAAGCACACTTCACGATCGTCTTCAAGCAAACGCACACCCAATCCAATTGCCAATCGGTGCTGAAGATGATTTCCGTGGTATCATTGACTTGATTAAAATGAAAGCTGAAATCTATACTAATGACCTTGGTACAGATATTCTTGAAGAAGATATTCCAGCTGATTACGTTGATCAAGCAAACGAATACCGTGAAAAATTGATCGAAGCAGTTGCTGAAACTGACGAAGATTTGATGATGAAATACCTTGAAGGTGAAGAAATCACTAACGAGGAATTGAAAGCAGCTATCCGTCGTGCAACAATCAACGTTGAATTCTTCCCAGTTCTTTGTGGTTCTGCCTTCAAGAACAAAGGTGTTCAATTGATGCTTGATGCGGTTATCGATTACCTTCCAAGTCCACTTGATATCCCTGCAATCAAAGGTATCAACCCAGATACAGACGAAGAAGAAACTCGTCCAGCATCTGATGATGAGCCATTTGCAGCTCTTGCCTTCAAGATCATGACTGACCCATTTGTAGGTCGTTTGACATTTATCCGTGTTTACTCAGGTATCCTTCAATCAGGTTCATATGTAATGAACACATCTAAAGGTAAACGTGAACGTATCGGACGTATCCTTCAAATGCACGCTAACAGCCGTCAAGAAATTGAACAAGTATACGCTGGTGATATCGCTGCTGCTATCGGTTTGAAAGATACTACAACTGGTGACTCATTGACTGATGAAAAAGCTAAAGTTATTCTTGAGTCAATCGAAGTTCCAGAACCAGTTATCCAATTGATGGTTGAGCCTAAGACTAAAGCTGACCAAGATAAGATGGGTATCGGTCTTCAAAAACTTGCTGAAGAAGATCCAACATTCCGTGTTGAAACTAACCCTGAAACTGGTGAAACAGTTATCTCTGGTATGGGTGAACTTCACCTTGATGTCCTTGTTGACCGTTTGAAACGTGAACACAAAGTTGAAGCAAACGTTGGTGCTCCACAAGTATCTTACCGTGAAACATTCCGTGCTGGAACACAAGCACGTGGATTCTTCAAACGTCAATCTGGTGGTAAAGGTCAGTTTGGTGATGTTTGGATTGAATTTACTCCAAATGAAGAAGGTAAAGGTTTCGAATTCGAAAATGCTATCGTCGGTGGTGTGGTTCCACGTGAATTCATCCCTGCAGTAGAAAAAGGATTGGAAGAATCTATGGCTAACGGTGTCCTTGCTGGATACCCAATGGTTGACATCAAAGCTAAGCTTTACGATGGTTCATACCACGATGTCGATTCATCTGAAACTGCCTTCAAGATTGCTGCGTCTCTTGCACTTAAAGAAGCTGCTAAGACTGCACAACCAACTATCCTTGAACCAATGATGCTTGTAACAATCACTGTTCCTGAAGAAAACCTTGGTGATGTTATGGGTCACGTTACAGCTCGTCGTGGACGTGTTGATGGTATGGAAGCACACGGTAACAGCCAAATCGTTCGTGCGTATGTTCCACTTGCTGAAATGTTCGGTTATGCAACAACACTTCGTTCTGCAACTCAAGGTCGTGGTACATTCATGATGGTATTTGACCACTATGAAGATGTTCCTAAATCAGTTCAAGAAGAAATCATCAAGAAAAATTCTGGTGAAGCTTAATTAGAACTTATAAAGTTAAGGTACTTATGAAAGTAAGTGCCTTTTCTATTTGCAATTTTTTGAAAAAAATTATATAATATGACTGTTGAAAGGTTGAATTGAAAGCGCTCAAGTTAATCTTTTCACAATAGGGAGAGCTTGCTCTCAAAATTATATTTATTTGATTTTCATAAGGAGGAAATCACTAATGGTAGTTAAAGTTGGTATTAACGGTTTCGGTCGTATCGGTCGTCTTGCTTTCCGTCGTATCCAAAACGTAGAAGGTGTTGAAGTTACACGCATCAACGACCTTACAGATCCAGTTATGCTTGCACACTTGTTGAAATACGACACAACTCAAGGTCGTTTCGACGGTACTGTTGAAGTTAAAGATGGTGGATTTGAAGTTAACGGTAAATTCGTTAAAGTTTCTGCTGAACGTGACCCAGAACAAATTGACTGGGCTAACGACGGTGTAGAAATCGTTCTTGAAGCAACTGGTTTCTTTGCTAAGAAAGATGCTGCTGAAAAACACTTGCACGAAGGTGGAGCTAAGAAAGTTGTTATCACTGCTCCTGGTGGAAACGATGTTAAAACAATCGTATTTAACACTAACCACGATATCCTTGATGGTACTGAAACAGTTATCTCAGGTGCTTCATGTACTACAAACTGCTTGGCTCCAATGGCTAAAGCATTGCAAGATAACTTCGGTGTTAAACAAGGTTTGATGACTACTATCCACGCTTACACTGGTGACCAAATGATCCTTGACGGACCACACCGTGGTGGTGACCTTCGTCGTGCACGTGCTGGTGCTGCAAACATCGTTCCTAACTCAACTGGTGCTGCTAAAGCTATCGGTTTGGTTATCCCAGAATTGAACGGTAAACTTGACGGTGCTGCACAACGTGTTCCAGTTCCAACTGGATCAGTTACTGAATTGGTAGCAGTTCTTGAAAAAGACGTTACTGTTGATGAAGTGAACGCAGCTATGAAAGCAGCTTCAAACGAATCATTCGGTTACACTGAAGATCCAATCGTATCTTCAGATATCGTAGGTATTTCTTACGGTTCATTGTTTGATGCAACTCAAACTAAAGTACAAACTGTTGATGGTAAACAATTGGTTAAAGTTGTTTCTTGGTACGACAACGAAATGTCATACACTTCACAACTTGTACGTACTCTTGAATACTTCGCGAAAATCGCTAAATAATTCAATTGTATAAAAAGAAGAGCTTCGGCTCTTTTTTTATTTTCCAAAATAATAAAACATCCGTATAAATAGGCTGTTATAATCTCAGTAGGATTGTGATTTATGAATAAGCTAGAAGGCATTCCAAATGAGTAGAAAGAGCATGACACAACCCCAGGCGTTTTTATTATGTTTTTGTATAGCTAGCATACCATAAATAAGTATAAAAACGGTAAGTGATTCAAATAGGGTATAGACATCAAAACCAATGATTCCATGGATAAGGAGGCAAAAAATCGCACAAGTTATTGCCCCACTATCTAACCAAATGTAAGGAGATGGAAAACGTATGCGTATCTTTTCAGCGATGACTACATAGTTAAATCCTTCCCAGAATCCCCAAATAAGACAGATGAATAGGTATGCCAGGATATTACTAGGAAATGATTGGCTCATTACTTCTTTTGTTAATTGTATTGATTGAAGAGGTAGATAGGAATGAATCTGATGAGTAATTCCTTTAAATATGATAAGTGGTAGGGCTACAAGAAGAGATTGAAAAAGGGTGGTAACTAGATTTTTGGTGATTAATCCAAAGTGTCTGAAAGATTCTTTGCGATAAAGCATAACAGTGCTGGTTCCTAAGCCTGCGATGGCAAATTGACAACTAGCTAATAAGATTAATCGCAGCCATAGCGGTACTGAGGTTTGGTTAGTGTATGAAAAAAGAGTTGGTTTAAGAGTAAGAAAGAGGAGCAGAGGAACAAGGGTAAGAATAAGGATTACATTTAGATCATGGTCAGCTTGTTTCTGCTTCTTGTTTAGCGGTTTTTTCATGGATATTCGACCTTTCTATTTCGATTATATGCTAAATGTTTTATACTGGCAATAAGCCAGAAATCCTTCTGATTTTGCTATCTCTTTTATGCATTTTGTGATATAATGAAAACGTATTAAAAAATTAAGGAGTCTGATCAAATGGCTAAATTGACTGTTAAAGACGTTGACTTGAAAGGGAAAAAAGTTCTCGTTCGTGTTGACTTCAACGTACCTGTAAAAGATGGCGTGATCACTAACGATAACCGTATCACTGCTGCTCTTCCAACTATCAAGTACATTCTTGAACAAGGCGGACGTGCAATCCTCTTCTCTCACCTTGGACGTGTAAAAGAAGAAGCTGATAAGGAAGGAAAATCACTTGCTCCTGTAGCCGCTGACTTGGCTGCGAAATTGGGTCAAGACGTTAAATTTATCCCAGGTGTTACACGTGGTGCAGAATTGGAAGCAGCTGTTAACGCTCTTGAAGATGGACAAGTTCTCTTGGTTGAAAACACTCGTTTTGAAGATGTTGATGGCAAGAAAGAATCTAAAAACGATCCTGAACTTGGTAAATACTGGGCATCACTTGGAGATGGTATCTTCGTAAACGATGCATTCGGTACAGCTCACCGTGCACACGCATCTAACGTTGGTATCTCAGCAAATGTTGACAAAGCTGTTGCTGGTTTCCTTCTTGAAAACGAAATTGCTTACATTAAAGAAGCAGTTGAAACTCCAGAACGTCCATTCGTAGCTATCCTTGGTGGTTCTAAAGTATCTGATAAGATTGGTGTTATCGAAAACCTTCTTGCAAAAGCTGATAAAGTTCTTATCGGTGGTGGTATGACTTACACGTTCTACAAAGCACAAGGTATCGAAATCGGTAACTCACTTGTAGAAGAAGATAAACTTGATGTTGCTAAAGCTCTTCTTGAAAAATCAAACGGTAAATTGATCTTGCCAGTTGACTCAAAAGAAGCTAATGCATTTGCTGACTACACTGAAGTGAAAGACACTGAAGGTGAAGCAGTAGACCCAGGTTTCCTTGGTTTGGATATCGGTCCTAAATCAATTGCTGAATTCGATAAAGCCTTGACTGGTGCGAAAACAGTTGTATGGAACGGACCTATGGGTGTATTTGAAAACCCTGACTTCCAAGCTGGTACAATCGGTGTGATGGATGCTATCGTGAAACAACCAGGCGTTAAATCAATCATCGGTGGTGGTGATTCAGCTGCCGCAGCTATCAACCTTGGTCGTGCAGACAAGTTCTCATGGATCTCTACTGGTGGTGGTGCTTCTATGGAACTTCTTGAAGGTAAAGAACTTCCAGGATTGGCTGCACTTACTGATAAATAAGTCTATTAGAATGAAAAGAGTTGGGAAACCAACTCTTTTTTGTGTCATCTTATTGGGTGTTTGATAGAGGCTAAAACTATTATTTGTTTGAACTTTGCAGTAATATACTGTATAAGTAGCCAAATGGTTCATAATCATGTTAAAATGGTAAAATGGGATTGAAATTTGAACCGAAAAAATTTAAATTTGGTATGCGTACACTTAAGACGGGACTTGCTGTCTTTCTTGTTTTAGGTCTTTTTTCTGCTTTAGGTTGGGAAGGGCTTCAGATTGGTTGTTTGACAGCAGTCTTTAGTCTTCGAGAAAACTTTGATAGAAGTATTCAGTTTGGTAAATCACGTATTTTTGCGAATACGGTTGGAGGTCTTTTGTCGCTATTATTTTACTTTGTGAATATGTGGTTTCATCATTCAGTTTGGGTGACCTTGCTATTGGTTCCAATTTTGACAATGTTAACGATTGTCATTAATGTGTCTTTTAATAATGCTTCTGGTGTTATTGGAGGGGTGGCTGCACTTTTGATTATTACCTTGTCTATTCCGCCTGATAATACTTTTACTTATGTTATTGCTAGAGTCTTTGAAACATTCTGTGGAGTCTTTATAGCAATCCTTGTCAATTATGATTATGATTGGCTACTTAAACATTTAAAATAAGAATGATAGGGTTCTATTGGACTCTATTTTTTATGATTTTTCGATAAAATCCTTAAATTAGAGCGAATATACAATGTAATGTTCGGTAATTGCTCATTGTGTAAGAAAAAGTGACATAAACTGTTGACATGTAGAAATATTCAGAATATAATTGTTAGGAAAGGAGGATGATCATGGCAAGAGAGAAAGAATTAAGGCGTTCTCTAGCTGTTTTTCCGATTGGAACAGTTATGAAGTTGACGGATTTAACCGCTCGTCAAATTCGTTACTATGAAGATCAAGGTTTAATTCAACCTGAACGTACAGCTGGAAATCGTCGGATGTACTCATTAAATGATATGGATCGTTTATTGGAAATCAAAGATTTTTTGGATGATGGTTACAATATTGCAGCGATTAAACATGAGTACGAAGAGCGTGAAGTTCGTGCCCAACAAAAACAAGTGGCTTTAACAGATGCGGACGTTCGACGTATCTTGCATGATGAACTCCTTCAGCAAGGCCGTTTTACGACCCCGTCACAACAATTTGGTAACTTGCGTATCTAATTACGCTTTGAACTTTTATTTTTGGTTTTTATAAAGGAGACCCCTATTATGGCAATCACAGCAGCTGATATTCGTCGCGAAGTCAAAGAGAAGAATGTTACTTTCTTGCGTTTAATGTTCTCTGATATCCTTGGTGTTATGAAGAACGTTGAAATTCCTGCGACAGATGAACAGTTGGATAAGGTACTTTCAAATAAAGCTATGTTTGATGGTTCATCAATCGAGGGATTTGTTCGTATCAACGAATCTGATATGTATCTTTACCCAGATCTTGATACGTGGACAGTTTTCCCTTGGGGCGATGAAAATGGTGCAGTAGCTGGTCTTATTTGTGATATCTATACTTCTGCGGGTGAACCATTTGCTGGTGACCCTCGTGGTAACTTGAAAAAAGCTTTGCGTCATATGGAAGAAGTTGGTTATAAATCATTTAACCTTGGACCAGAACCAGAATTTTTCCTTTTCAAATTAGATGAGCAAGGTAATCCTACGCTTGAAGTTAACGATAAAGGTGGTTATTTTGACCTTGCTCCTACTGACCTTGCAGACAACACACGTCGTGAAATCGTTAATGTGTTGACAGAAATGGGATTTGATGTTGAGGCATCTCACCATGAAGTGGCGGTTGGTCAACATGAAATCGACTTCAAGTATACAGATGTTTTGAAGGCTTGTGATAATATCCAAATTTTCAAATTGGTTGTTAAGACAATCGCTCGTAAACATGGTCTTTATGCGACATTTATGGCGAAACCTAAATATGGTATTGCTGGTAGCGGTATGCACTGTAACATGTCTCTCTTCACTGAAGAAGGAAATGCATTCTTTGATCCAGAGGATCCACGTGGTATGCAATTGTCTCAAGACGCTTACTACTTCCTTGGTGGTTTGATGAAACATGCATATAACTATACTGCAATTATTAACCCAACAGTTAACTCTTACAAACGTTTGGTTCCTGGATATGAAGCTCCTGTATATATTGCATGGGCAGGTAGCAACCGTTCACCATTGATCCGCGTTCCTGCGTCTCGTGGTATGGGTACACGTTTGGAATTGCGTTCAGTAGACCCAATGGCAAACCCATACTTGGCCCTTGCTGTTCTTTTGGAAGCTGGTCTTGATGGTATTATTAACAAGATTGATGCTCCAGATCCAGTTGAAACAAACATTTACTCAATGTCTCCTGAAGAACGTAAAGAAGCAGGTATTATTGATTTGCCATCAACACTTCGTAACGCTCTTAAAGCATTGGAAACAGATGAAGTGGTTCGTCAAGCTTTGGGTAATCATATCTATACAAACTTCCTTGATGCGAAACGTATGGAATGGGCAAGCTATGCTACCTTTGTTTCACAATGGGAAATTGATAACTACTTGGATATTTATTAAGAAATTAAATTTGAAAATCAGGTTATGCCTGGTTTTCTTTTTCTTTTAAATTTATTAAGTTCTTGGACAAATTACGTAGTTTTAACTGAGCTGTTTTCTTTTGTCATATTTCTTTATTCCTCCTTAATCACATTAAAATATGAGAGTGTTAAACTAATTTCATATTAATCTTATTCAGGGGGAAATATGAAAACTACAAAAAAAGCTGCTTTGGCAGCAGCCTCAAGTGCATTATTGCTCGGTCTTACAGTCGCACAAACAGTTAATGCTGATACTTATACAGTTCAAAATGGAGATTCATTCTTCGGGATTGCTAGTCAGTATGGTGTAGATCCTTATCAATTAGCAGCTGAAAATGGCATGACTATTTGGTCAACAATTGTTCCTGGTGGAAGCTTGGAAGTTTCAGGAGCTACTACGGCAGTTGAAGAAACAACAGAAGTTTCTTCTTCAGAGGTAACAGCTACTGATTCAGATGCTACTTGGAATCGTTATCCAGTTGGTCAATGTACATGGGGTGTTAAGGAAGTCGCTCCATGGGCAAGTAACTGGTGGGGTAATGGTGGCGATTGGGCCGGAAGCGCTGCTAGCCAAGGTTATGCTGTAGGTTCAACACCTGTGACAGGATCAATTGTATGTTGGACTGATGGTGGTTATGGTCACGTTGGTTATGTAACACAAGTTGGTCAAGATGGTCAAATTCAAATCTTGGAGTCAAACTATAACAACCAGCAACAAATCAATAACTATCGTGGTTGGTTTGATCCACAAAACTCAACTACACCAGGTTCAGTATCTTACATTTATCCAGGTGCATAAAACGAAAAGAAGCGCTTATAGCGCTTTTTTACTTGCTGGAAGAGTTGTGCTCAGACTGGATTTAAACTTAAAAAATGGTAGCTAGATGGCTACCATTTTTTTATTTATCAGGTGTGAGAATCATTGGAATAATGATTGGTTCACGTTCTGTTTTTTCATATAGGAATGGGCGTAAAGCATTGACGATAGCTCCGTTAACAGATTGGATGCTAGCATCTTTATTCTTAAGAGCGATACGAATAGCATTGAATAGAATGCGTTGGCTTTCGCGGATAAGATCGCCAGATTCACGCATATAGATGAAGCCACGACTGAGGATGTCTGGACCGGCTAGAATCATCTTAGACTTGAAGTCGACAGTTGCTACGGCAAGTACGACACCATCTTCAGAAAGATCACGACGGTCACGAAGAACGGCAGCTCCGATATCCCCAATACCATTACCATCAACATAGATATCTTGAGCATTGAAGTGACCTGCACGACGCGCAGAGTCTTTTGTTAGGGCTAAGACATCGCCATTTTCCATAATGAAGATATTATCTTTTGGAACACCACAATCAACAGCAAGACCTGCATGGACCTTCTGCATGCGGTATTCACCGTGAACAGGCATGAAGAATTTTGGTTTGATCAAACGAAGCATGAGTTTTTGCTCTTGTTGACCACCGTGTCCAGAGGTATGGATATTGTTGATTTTACCGTGGATAACATCGACACCAGCTTCTTGAATAGTATTAATCAAGCGGTTTACGCTGGTTGTGTTTCCTGGGATAGGGCTAGATGAGAAGATAACAGTGTCACCAGGTTGCAGTGTCACTTGGCGGTGCATCCCGTTAGCGATACGTGCAAGGGCTGCCATAGGCTCTCCTTGAGAACCGGTACACATGATAAGAATCTCACTGGCATGGTAGTTTTTCATCTCACTAGGGTCAATGATAGTTCCTTTTGGAACTTTGATGTAGCCTAGTTCAACCCCATTGACAATGGCTTTTTCCATAGAACGTCCGAAGACAACAATCTTACGGCCAGTTTTTACAGCGGCTTCGGCAGCTTGTTGCAGACGGAAAATGTTTGAGGCAAATGAGGCGAAGATAATACGTCCGTGGATGCCTTCAATGATTTTCATGATAGATTGGCCGACGACTTTCTCGGAATTTGTGAAAGTTGGTACTTCAGCATTGGTTGAGTCTGAGAGGAGGCAAAGAACGCCTTCTTCACCAAGTGCAGCCATACGGTGAAGGTCTGCTGGCTCACCTACTGGGGTGAAGTCAAACTTAAAGTCACCGGTACACACAATTTTACCTTGAGGTGTATGGATGACAATACCGAGAGGTTCTGGAATTGAGTGAGTAGTGCGGAAGAAGGTCACGCTCATATTTTTGAAAGTAAGCTCTGTATTAGCATTAATTTCATAGAGTTGTGCGTCACGAAGTAGTCCGTGTTCTTCCAATTTTCCTTTGATAAGAGCAAGAGCAAGTGGCCCTGCATAAATTGGGATATTTGCCTGTTTAAGAAGGAAGGGGATCCCACCAATATGGTCTTCGTGACCGTGGGTAATGACAAGTGCCTTTACACGATCAACATTTTCAACGATGTAAGAATAGTCCGGGATAACATAATCGATTCCGAGAAGATCATCCTCGGGGAATTTAATACCCGCATCGACGATTATAATCTCATCTTGGTATTCAATACCATAGGTGTTTTTACCGATTTCCCCCAAACCACCAATCGCATAAACCCCAACTTCTTCAGGTTTTAGATTGATTTTTGATGCCATGGTCTTAGAACTCCGTTACTTCAAAAACGCCTGTTTCTTTTTCGTATTCAAGGGCTTTTTCTGAGAGGAGCTCGATGAATTCGATGTTATAGGCAGTGTTTTTTTCGATGATTTGACGAGCTTGGATACGTCCCTCAAGTTCAGTTTCTGCATCGATATCTAGGTAGAGTGATTTTGTCTGTTCACGGCGTGGATTACGCTCTTTAGTTTCTTGGTAAAAGACTTTATAAATCATGGTTTTCCTTTCTTTCCAAAAGGCTCTGCCATTCTATAAAAAAACCGGTCAAGTTAATCTTTCTTTGATTTACTTGACGTTATGATATTCACTTTATGAGTAATAGCTAGTAGCCTTGATTCGTTTAACAATTACTATTATTGTACCATAAGATAAGGGCTAGATAAAGAAAATGGCGGAAAAAGTTGGAAAATGTTCGTTTCTGGGAAACAGTGACTTGTGTTATAATAGAAAAGCATAAAAGGAAACAAGGAAAAAAGATGAAAATATTAGCATTTGATACTTCTAGCACTGCTTTATCAGTAGCCTTGTTGGAAGAAGAGAAACTAGTGGCAGAGACAACTGTCACAGTAAAAAAGAACCACAGTATTAGTTTAATGCCCACCATTGATTTTTTAGTTGCTCAGGCAGGCTGGCAGCCGTCTGATTTAGAACGTATTGTGGTTGCACAGGGGCCTGGATCCTACACCGGGCTTCGTGTGGCTGTCGCAACAGCTAAGACGTTAGCCTATGCGCTTGACATTGATTTAGTGGGGGTTTCAAGTCTACAGGCGCTGACAAACCTTTCGGTTGTCGGTGTTGTGATTCCTATCATGGATGCCCGTCGTAATAATGTTTACGTTGGTTTTTATGAAAATGGTCAGGCTATCGTCCCTGATTGTCATGCTGCCTTTACAGATGTTCTTGAGCAAGCTAAAGTTTATGAAAAGGTGACATTTGTCGGTGAAGTGGCTAATTTTGCGGATCAGATTAAGGAAAATCTTCCAGAGGCAACGATCTTGTCTAGCCTTCCATCAGCTCAGTTAATTGGTCGTTTAGGCTTGTCCTTGCCTTCTGTTGATGTGGATGCCTTTGTTCCACATTACTTGAAGCGGGTTGAGGCAGAGGAGAATTGGCTTAAGACGCATGAGGAGATTAACCGTGACAACTACATCAAGCGCGTCTAGATTGAGTAGTCAGGAGCAAGCTCAACTGATTTATCAGATTTTGTCGGATGTTTATGACAAATCTCCGTGGACGATAGAACAAGTGGTAGCAGACTTGGCTTTGGATACTACGGAGTATTTCTATGTTTATGATCAGGAAGAAGTTGTTGGTTTTTTAGCCCTTCAAAATTTGGTGGGTGAGCTTGAGGTGACCAATATCGCTGTTTTAAAAGCTTATCAGGGGCGTGGTTATGCTAGTCAGCTGATGAAGCATTTGGAAGAGCGTAGTGAACCTATATTTTTAGAGGTGAGGGCTTCAAATCAAGTCGCTCAGGCACTTTATAGAAAATTTGGTTTTGAAAGTCTAGGAATTCGGAAAAATTATTATCATGAGCCTCAAGAAGATGCAGTTATCATGAGGCGAGAGGAAGTCTAATGGTAGATAGATATATTTTGGCAGTGGAGAGCTCGTGTGACGAGACTTCAGTTGCCGTTTTGAAAAATGAGAAGGAACTTTTGAGTAATATTATTGCCAGTCAGGTGGAAAGTCATAAACGTTTTGGTGGTGTTGTCCCTGAGGTGGCTAGTCGTCACCATGTGGAAGTGGTGACTCTTTGCATTAAGGATGCCCTTTCAGAGGCGGGCATTACTGCTGAACAACTAGATGCTGTAGCAGTAACCTATGGTCCTGGTTTGGTCGGAGCGCTCTTGGTCGGGATGGCAGCGGCTAAGGCCTTCGCTTGGGCACATGGATTGCCTTTGATTCCAGTTAATCATATGGCTGGGCATCTTATGGCAGCGCGTGAGGTACAAGAGTTGGAATACCCCCTCCTAGCACTTTTGGTGTCTGGGGGACACACAGAGTTGGTTTATGTGTCAGAACCAGGAAATTACAAGATTGTTGGTGAGACACGTGATGATGCAGTTGGTGAGGCCTATGATAAGGTTGGGCGTGTGATGGGTTTGACCTACCCAGCTGGGCGTGAAATTGATGAATTGGCTCATAAAGGGAAAGATGTTTATGATTTTCCACGCGCTATGATTAAGGAAGACCACTTGGAGTTTTCATTTTCAGGCCTAAAGTCTGCTTTCATCAATTTGCATCACAATGCAGAACAGAAGGGAGAAGTTCTAGTCAGAGAGGACCTTTGTGCTTCCTTCCAAGCTGCTGTGTTGGATATTCTCCTAGCTAAGACTAAGAAAGCCTTGGAGCGTTATCCTGTCAAGACACTTGTTGTTGCTGGTGGCGTAGCAGCTAATCAGGGCTTACGTGAACGTTTGGCTGAAGAAATTACGGATGTAGATGTGGTTATTCCGCCTTTACGTCTCTGTGGTGATAATGCTGGCATGATTGCCCTAGCAGCTGCCATTGAATGTGATCAGAAACATTTTGCTGAGTTGGACTTGAATGCAAAACCAAGTCTTGCCTTTGCAGGATTTGAAGAATAAGAAGAACCTCTTACTAGTCTGGTAAGAGGTTCCTTTAGAAAGGAATTGAGTATGTCTGCCTTTCGTTTAGGTGTAAAAGCTGCAGTACCGACAGCCCTAGGATATGTGGCTATTGGCCTAGCCTTTGGTGTTGTAGCGGCGGCTTCTGGTCTATCGGCCCTTGAGGTTGGCCTCATGTGTGCCTTAGTCTATGGTGGCTCGGCTCAGTTTGCTATGTGTGCATTAGTAGTTGCAGGAGCTGGCCTTGGTGAGTTAACCTTGACTGTTTTCTTAGTTAATTTGCGTAACATGTTGATGAGTTTACATGCAACGACGATTTTTACAAAAACAAGCCTCTGGAATCAGCTGGGAATTGGTAGTCTGATTACGGATGAAAGTTATGGTGTCTTGTTGGGAGAATATGTGCATCATAAAGATATTTCTGCGAACTGGATGCATGGGAACAATATTTTCAGCTATCTGGTTTGGATTGTATCATCAGTTGTTGGGTGTTTGATTGGTTCCATGATTCCTAATCCTGAGCTTTTTGGTTTGGATTTTGCCTTGATTGCCATGTTTATAGGTTTGTTAAGTAGTCAGATAGATGCTTTGTTAGGTGAAGGCGTGCGTAAGCTATTCTTGATTTTACTATCTATTGCTATGGCTTATCTGAGCTTTAGTGTCATCTTGTCGGAATCTTTGGCTGTTTTAGTGGCTACTTTAGTTGGATGTAGTGTGGGGGTGATGTGTGATGGCCGTCAATAAGTTTATTCTCATTGCCATTCTACTTGGATTTGTTGTTAGCTGGGTGCCCCGTATTCTCCCCTTTGTTTTAGTGAAATACAAGGGCTTACCAGATATCGTTGTTCGATTTTTGCACTACTTACCAGTTTCTATCCTCTTTGCTCTGATTCTCTCTAGTCTCACGACTGAGAAGATTGGTCACTTGCCACAGTTTAAGTGGATGGAAATACTGGCTACTGTGCCAACGGTAATTGTAGCATTTAAGAGCAAAAATCTGCTCTATGCAGTAATCGTCGGTATAGTGTCTATGGCCCTGATTCGTTTAGTGTTTTAGTAAATGAAAAGACTTGGAGTTGCTCTTAGTGAGTCGCTTTCCAAGTCTTTTTTAGTTATTGTTAAAAAAAGCAGCGATATCGTCTTCACTGAGACCAATCATTGGATCTATAGTTGACCAATTATCTTCAGTTAAACGATAGTTTTCTTCGGTTTGCACAGGTTTGTTAACAGACTTATCCACAGGTTGTGAATAAGTGTTAATAAGAGCTGGAGATGGATTTAGATTTCCCGAAATGTCTTTGTTTTCAAGGGGTTCTGAGGATTCGTTGTTTTCCTTTTTTGTTTGATTGGATGCGTCTGTTGCCTCGTTTTTAACAATCTTTTCGACAGACTTATCAACAGCTTGTGTATAAGTTTGTTCAAAACGTTGGATGAGATAAGTATTTCGTTTAGCTCCCTCGTTGTGAACAGCATAATCGAAGGCTACGATTTCCCCCAGCATGACTAGTTTACTCTTGGCGCGTGTGATTGCGGTGTAAATGAGGTTACGTTGTAGCATACGCCCACTTTGGCGTGTGATGGGAAGGATAACGACTGGGAACTCACTCCCTTGGGATTTGTGGATTGACATAGCATAGGCCAGAGTAATCTTATTCCATTCGTTACGAGGATAGATAACCTCATTGCCGTCGAAGGACATGTAAATTTCGTCCTGTTTGCTTTCAGTATATTTACCAGGAATGAGATCAGTAATGATTCCGATGTCGCCATTGAAGACATTGAGTTCTGTATCGTTGACCAGATGGAGAATCTTGTCATTCTTGCGGAAGAAGATATCATTAAAGGCGAACTGATTGGCCTTTTCTTGAGGATTAAGTAGGTCTTGCATAATGGTATTGAGATTGTTAATACCAGCCTGTCCTCGGTACATGGGGGCTAGAATCTGAACATCCTGAGCTGCAATCCCACTCTTTATCGCAGCAGAGACGATTTTAGGAACCATCTGTGGAATATGGTTGGCATTGGCCTCAAAGTAAGAGCGGTCAGCCTTTTTCTCTGTGAAATCAGCGGGTAGTTGGCCTTGGCGCATCTGGCTAGCTAGGGTAACGATAGTGGAATCCTCGGATTGTCTGAAAATTTTGGTTAGGGAAACCTTAGGCAAGTTATCAATCTGCAAAAGGTCAGCCAAGACTTGGCCAGGGCCTACGGAAGGTAGTTGGTCTTGGTCACCCACAATGATAACTTGGGTTGAATCAGAGATACTTTCAAAGAGTTGATTGGCCAACCAAGTATCAACCATAGAGAACTCATCGATGATAATCAAATCGCAATCGAGATAGTCCTCTAAGGTCTTAAAATCGTCCTCGCTATTGAGGCCTAAATGTCTATGAATAGTGGCGCTAGGGAGTTGGGTGAGTTCGTTCATCCGACGAGCAGCCCGTCCCGTTGGTGCTGCTAAAATAATAGGTAAATCGGACTTTTTGAGATCTAGGCCATGAAGGTCAGCATAGGTTTTAATAATGCCGTTAATAACAGTGGTTTTCCCTGTTCCGGGACCCCCTGTCAGGATGAAGACCTTGCTTTGTAGGGCTTTGAAAATGGCATCTTTTTGAACCTGATCATAAGTAATACCAAGCTCCTCTTCCACCCCTTCAAGGCTGTCTAAGATTTTGTCTTCAGAGCTGACATCAGGTTGGTCCTTCATGATACGAGTTAGGTGGGTATAGATGCCCTGTTCCGCAAAATATAGGGTATTATCAAAGATTTTAGTCTCTACATTTTGCACCTTATCCTCTTGGATAAGATTGGTTAATTGGTTAGCGACCAAGGCGGGGTCAAGTTCAATCGGACGAGCACCTTCCAAAAGAATGATGGTCCGTTCAAGCAAGGCTTTGGCTTCTATGTAGGTATCGCCTTCTTCCATACTGGCTTCTAGTAGACAATGAATCAAGGCTGCTCGTAAACGCTCAGGGGCATCACTAGCAATTCCAAGACGTTCAGCTAGTTGGTCGGCCATTTTAAAACCGATTCCTTGAATCTCCTCTACTAATAGATAAGGGTGTTCCTCAATAAGATTTAGTGACTCTTCCTTATATTGGTTGAAAATTTGTGAGGCGGCCTTTGGTGTGAGGCCATAGCTAGAAAGTTTGGACAGGATTTGCTCGGCTCCATAATTGATTTTTAACTTAGCAACAAAGGCTTCTCGATTGACCTTGGATAGGTTGGGAATCTGCTCTAACTCGCTAGGATCCTCGAGAATCTTGTCAATAGGGTCTTCTCCGTAAATTTCGACAATACGCTCGGCCGTTTTCTTACCGATTCCTTTGAAATTGTCGCTGGCAAAATATTTGATAAGACCGCTGGCAGAAGGTTTTGAACGCTCGTAGCGGGTCATTTGTAGCTGTTCCCCATATTTAGGGTGATTGGTTAGTTGGCCCCAGAAGGTATAGTCTTCACCCTCCATGACATCCCCCATAGTTCCTGTGACAATGATTTCGTAGTCTTCAAAATCACTGTCCGTTTCGTCAATCTCTAAGAGTAAGATACGAAAAAAATTACTAGTGTTTTCGAAAATGACGCGTTCGATAGTTCCTGAAAAATAAAATTCTTGCATGTGTTTTTCCTAGATACATAATAAGGCTGGGTTTCCCCAACCTTATCTTATTTAGTGGTTTTAGTTGTCTTCAACGGTACCAATTTTATTAAGTGGCCAGAAGCGGAATTTGACTTCCCCTACAAGAGCACTCTTGTCAAAGTAACCAACTTCGCGGCTATCTTTTGAAACGATACGGTTATCTCCAAGTAGGAAATATTTGCCTTCAGGAACAGTGACAGAGAAAGTAGTGTTTTTGTCCGCGTTGACAGTGAAGGCCTTAGATTCTTTAGCCAGTTGTTGGAAGTAATCGCGGTATGCATACTCTTTTTGTAGCTTATCTTTGGCAAAGGCAGCCTGGAATTCTTTGAGGTATTCTTCCTTGACTTCTTTGCCGTTGACAGTAAGTTTATCGTTTTGATAGGTAATGGTATCACCTGGCATCCCAATGACACGTTTTACGATTTGTTTCGTCTTACCATTTTCAACCTCTTTGGCAACGACAATATCAAAGCGTTCAATGGATGTGTGTTTCAAAACAATAACACGTTGATTATTGGCTAGAGTAGGATCCATTGAGTGGCCATCAACTTGGACAGGGAGCCAAAGGAAGAGGCGAGTCAAGAGGAAGAATGTGATAAAGAGGATAAAGAGTCCCCATTCACGAAGGAAAATGAGAAAGTATTGGGTCCATTTGTTTTTCATAGTTAAGGCCTTTCAGGGTTATTTTAAGCGTTGGTAGGCTTTTTTAGTATTGGCGAAATGATATTTAGCAGTAGCTTGGAGAGCCTGATCTCCGTAGGCTTGAAGAAGCTTGGCTGCGATCTGGTCGGACTTAGCACCAGCACCTGAAGGAAGAGTATAACCTACTTCTTGGCTGAGTTTATCCAGATTTTCCAGGAAGAGATTGCGGGCGATGATAGAGCTCACCGCGACAGCTAGGTATTTACCTTCGGCTTTTTCTTCTAAAGTAATAGGAAAGTCAAAGCGATTACGTTCGTTCTTGAGATATTTTTGATAATTTTTCTCGCTGGTGAAGGCATCGATGACAATCTTATCTGGTTTAGCACCTGATTGTAACAATAGGAAGATAGCCTGATTATGGAGGGCTACTTTAACGGACACAGCATTATGACTCTTACCGTCTCCAACCACTTCATTGTACTTTCTAGGCGAAAGAAGGAGTGCCTTGTGAGGAATTTTCTCCTCCAAAATAGGTGCAATCTGACGAATCTTGATATCGTTAAGATTTTTAGAATCATCAACTCCTAGAGATTTCAAAAAGGCATGGTCAGCTGGGGTAACTAGACTAGCTACAACAGCTAGACCACCAAAATAGGAGCCATTTCCGACTTCGTCTGATCCAATTAGGGCTAGGTTTTGCCCATCAGGTGAATGCTTAGGTTCAGCTTGGTATCCAAAACGGCTAGCTAGGATTTCTGGCTTAGCACCTTGGAAAGTTACCTTTCCTGAAGTATAGGCGATGACACTTATTCCATCGACCTTGGCTGAAAAACTTGCATAAGGATTTTTAGTCGCAGTCGCATAGCTTGCTAGGTCCTTCTGGAGTGTCGAAATCTGCTCTGCTGTCATTTTTAATACGATTGTGCCCATGAAATCTATTTTAGCACAAAAAAGGAGAATTGGTAGATATTTTACAGACTCGGAATCCCTGAAAATTATTTTTCTAGAGAAGTGCAAAGTCTAAAATTTACGAAAGTTAAAATTTAGGATATAATGATTAAAAAGAGAATGCCTAACCCTGCTCTTTTTTCCACAATTAGAAGAAATAGGTTGGCGTTTAAGTGTCGAACACGCCTCAGAGTAAGTGTCTGAATCTTGCTAAAAAATGGCGATATAAAAGCAATAAAATAAGGAGAAGCTGCGGTGGCGAATCCGTGACCACCATTGATTGGCAGCTAACAAGCAAATGGCAAATAAGAACCGTTACAAATTTCATTTTGGAGAGAAGAACCTCACGCTAACAACTGATAAAGATAACCTATTCATGGAAGAGGTTGAGCGTGTTGCCCACGAGAAATATAAAATTATCAAAGAGCAGATGAAAAACGCTGACAATGAAACGATTGCTATCCTAATGGCTATCAATTCTTTGTCGACTCAGTTGGAACGTGAAATCCAAGTTGAAGATATGGAAAAAGAGTTGGAAACGTTGAGAGCTAAGCAACTTGAACAACTTAAGGTCAAGGCGACAGCTACAAATGACGATGAGGATGACGCATGATTGGACTCCTTGTCTTAGCTATCGTGGCTTGGAATTTCTACATTGGCTACCGTCGAGGCCTCTTTATGCAAGCTTATTACGTGGTTTCAGTCATTATTGCCATGTGTGTAGCGGCCTACTTTTACCAGTCGCTAGGAGAGGCTATCAATCTTTGGGTACCTTATACCAATCCAACCAAAGATGCTAGTATAGCTTTCTTTAAAGATCAGAACATCTTCTCACTTGACCGTGTCTATTATGCAGGTGTTGCCTATTTTGCCATTTACTGTGTGGCTTATTATGGTTTGCGCTTTCTTGGGATTTTCTTCCATTTTGTGAGAATTGAACGCCTTGACCAGAGACGATTTCAAGTGGTAGGTGGTGTCTTGGCCTCCTTAGTGAGTCTTGTGCCTTTGACTATGTTTGGGAATATTCTTGCGACTGTTCCCATGAATAACATTCAAACGGTCTTGTCATCTAGCTGGGTTTTGCGCCTTTTGATTAATTGGAATTTTCCAGTTAGTCAGATTATCCAGCACTTGTGGACAAGTGTGATATAGAAAATAGAAGTCTTCCTTGATTAAGGGAGGCTTTTTTGTTCTTTGTTTTGGTAACATATGAAAAAAGACTGAACACAAGGTCTCAGTCTTTCTTATCTATTTTTACCCTAAGGTTGCAATGGTACATCCGGAACCACCGGCACTTTGTGGGGCATATTCAAAACTTTTAACATGGCGATGACGGCGGAGATATTTGGTAACAGCATCACGGATGACACCTGTACCAATACCGTGGATGATGTCCACCTGACTCATGTTATTAAGTAGGGCTTGGTCAATAAAGGCATCAAGCTCTTGCATGGCTTCTTCGTAACGTTTCCCACGAAGGTCTAGACGGGCACGAGGACCGCCAGATGTCTTCTTGGCTTTTTTAACCACGTTAATCTGTTTCTTCTTAGGTTGTTGGGCTTCAGCTTGGGCACGAACCAGAGTGAATTCGTCTGCCTTGAGGGTCATCTTGATGAGACCGACCTGAGCTTCCCAGTTACCATTTTTGGTTTGACTGGTAAGGGTACCCCGTTGCCCATAGGCGGTAACGATGATATCATCTCCAACACGAGGGGCACGCGCAGCCTTTTCTTTCTTAGCCTTACGAAGGACCTTATTCTTAGAGAGGTCCACTTGTGGGGCAAGTTTCTTGAGTTTTCCTTTGGCGTCGATAACTTCATGAGGTTTGAGTTGACTCTTATCGTGGAGATTTTTGAGGATACTATCGCTCTCAGCCAAAGCGGTATCAACCATCTCTTGAATTTCTTTTTGAGCCTTTTCGAGTTCCTTGTCGTATTCATGGGAGAATTCGTTATAGAGTTTTTTGACCGCACGGTTGAATTTAAGGTTCTCTTGCTCCACGTCCTTGATGTGTTCCAGACGTTTTTGTGTTTCCACAGTTTGGGCTTCAAGTTGCTCGATGATACGGTTGACATCACTATCAGTATCCGTGAGGTTTTCTGCTTCCTTGACAATAATCTCATTCAAACCGAGGCGTCGAGCAATTTCAAAGGCATTAGAACGACCAGGAACCCCTTGCATAAAACGATAGGTAGGGCTTAAAGTCGCTGTGTCAAACTCCATGCTGGCATTTTCCACATGTTGCGTCTCAATCCCATAGGCCTTAAGCTCAGGATAGTGAGTGGTAGCCATGGTCTTAATCTGACTTAAACGGAGGTGCTCTAAGATTGCCATGGCTAGACTAGCTCCTTCCTGAGGGTCGGTACCAGCCCCAAGCTCATCGACCAAGACCAGGCTGTTACTGTCGGCAGCATTCAGAATCTCAACAATGTGGGTCATGTGACTAGAGAAAGTTGACAAACTTTGTTCGATAGACTGTTCGTCTCCGATGTCCGCAAAAATCTCTTGGAAAATGGCGACACGGCTGCCCTTATCAGCCAAAATTGGAAGACCAGATTGAGCCATTAGTTGTGCTAGTCCTAGCGTTTTAAGCATGACCGTTTTACCACCAGTATTGGGACCTGTGATGACAATGGCCGTGAGGTCCTCATCAAAGTGCAAATCGTTGGCTACAGGATTGGCCAAAAGAGGGTGACGAACGTTAAGTAGTTGTAGTGTTTGGTTGTCACTAATCTTTGGAATAACCGCTTTTTTATCATGGAGATAGAGATATTTTCCTCGAATGAAGTCCATGTGGCCCAAAATCCAAGCGTTGTTGGCAATTGCAGCAGCCTGTGGACGGAGTTGATCAGACAGTTCATGCAGGATACGAGCCATCTCGTGGCGTTCGTCTGCACGTAATTGTGTAATTTCTTCGTTAAGCTGGATAACGGCACGTGGCTCGATATATACTGTGTTTCCAGAGCTTGAGATGTCATGCACAACTCCAGCAATACGGTTACGGTAGGTATTTTTGACAGGAAGCACCGAACGGCCGTTACGACTAGCAATCAAACTTTCAGCCAACATGTGACCAGATTTCTTGAGAATGTCTTGCAAGGTCTGGCGAATGGCATCATCACAAGATTTGAGTTGACGACGGATGTTTTGCAACTCTGGGCTAGCAAAATGTTCAATGAAACCACCATCATTGATACTTTGAAGGCTGCCTTGTAGACTTGGGAAGGCCTCAATCTTTTCGAAAAGACGTTTAAGAGCGACGAGCTCAACATTTTCAAGGTCAGCGTAGAAGCGACCAAGGTCAGCTGAAGCTTGTAGCACCTTCTTGATGGCAATGAGCTCCTGGATATTGAGATCAGCATCCAGTTCCAAGCGATGTAAGGGCTCAGAAATATCTCTCAGGCTACCAATGGCAAAGCCATGGTGCTCTACGAAAATCTCAGACATTTCTTGGATTTCTGTAAATTGATTTTGAATTCTTTCTGGATTGGTCATAGGCACCAAGTCACGCAACTCCGCCTGAGCCTGTTCAGTCTGCAGGTATTCTGTGAACTGGTCCTTGACCTTGTTAAATTCTAATTGGTCTAAAATCTTTGTGTTCATAGCTTCTATTATAGCACATTTGCCTATGGGGCGTGGAGGAGGGAAATACCTGAGGTCGTTTTATCAGTGAACTTTTGTCATCAGATGTTGACTAGCTATTTTTACAAAAGAGTCTCCCTAAAATAAGAGATTTTCAATTAAAACCAATGCTCCTATCTATGCTATAATAAACCTATGACTAATCAGAAAAAATTACTCCTAATTGACGGTTCATCCGTTGCCTTTCGTGCTTTTTTCGCACTCTATAATCAAATTGACCGTTTTCGTAACAATAATGGCCTTCATACCAATGCCATTTATGGCTTCCACCTCATGTTGGACAACTTGCTTGAGCGTATCCAACCGACTCATGTCTTGGTAGCCTTTGATGCTGGTAAAACAACTTTCCGTACAGAGATGTTTGCGGACTATAAGGCTGGTCGTGCTAAGACACCAGAGGAATTCCGTGAGCAGTTCCCTTATATCCGTGAGATGTTGGCTGCACGTGGTATCGCCTATTATGATCTGGCTCAGTACGAGGCAGATGACATTATCGGTACCTTGGCTAAGATGGCTGAAAATACCAGTGAGGACTATCAAATTACTGTTGTCTCTGGGGATAAAGACTTGATTCAGCTGACTGACGAAAACACAGTTGTTGAGATTTCGAAGAAAGGTGTAGCTGAGTTTGAGGCCTTCACACCTGATTACCTCATGGAGAAAATGGGTATTACTCCAGCGCAATTCATCGACCTCAAGGCCCTTATGGGAGATAAATCTGATAATATTCCAGGGGTTACTAAGATTGGTGAAAAGACTGGTCTCAAGCTCCTCTTGGAACACGGTTCCCTTGAAGGTATCTATAACCACATCGACGAGATGAAGAAGTCCAAAATGAAGGAAAATCTCATCAATGACAAGGAACAAGCCTTCCTTTCTAAGACCCTGGCGACTATTGATACCCAGTCACCTATTGAAATTGGTCTCGATGACACGGCCTTTACGGGACCTGACCTTGAAAAATTGACAGCCTTTTATGATGAGATGGGCTTTGTTCAGTTTAAAAATGCCCTTGGTGGCGAGGCTGTGCCACAAGATTTTGATGTGGCCTATGAAGAGCCTAGCCAAGTAACAGCGGACCACTTCAGCCCTGACGATTTCTTCTATTTTGAAATCCTTGGTGACAATTATCACACTGAGCCTATCATCGGTTTTGCATGGGGTAATGATAAGCAGATTTATGCGTCTACAGATACTGACCTCCTCAAATCAGAAGCCTTCCAAGCAGCTCTTTCTAAAGCTGTTAATATCTACGATTTCAAGCGCAGTAAGGTCCTTTTGAGTCATCTAGGTATTGACTTGCCTACGGCTAATTTTGATGCACGTCTGGCCAAGTATCTCCTCTCAACCGTTGAGGACAATGAATTGTCAACCATTGCCCGTCTCTATACAGACTTGCCGCTTGAAACAGATGAAGTGGTCTATGGTAAGGGGGCTAAACGTGCCGTTCCTGAAAAAGAGGTCTTACTCAACCACCTAGCTAAAAAAGTCAAGGTCCTTCAGGTAGCTAAACCTGTCATGCTTGAAAAATTGGCTGAACACGGCCAATCAGAGCTTCTCTTTGATATGGAGTTACCACTGGCAAATGTGCTAGCTAAGATGGAAATCGCTGGTATTAAGGTTAAGGGACAAACCCTTAACGAGATGGCAGTGGAAAATCAAGTAGTCATCGATAAATTGACCCAAGAAATCTATGAGATGGCGGGCGAAGAGTTTAATATCAACTCGCCAAAACAGTTGGGTGTCATCCTCTTCGAAAAGATGGGACTACCTTTGGAATACACTAAGAAAACCAAGACAGGTTACTCAACGGCTGTGGATGTCCTTGAACGTTTGGCACCAATTGCTCCAATCGTAGCTAAGATTTTGGAGTACCGCCAAATCACCAAGCTTCAGTCTACCTATGTCTTGGGGCTTCAGGATTATATCCTTAAGGATGGCAAAATCCATACCCGTTATGTGCAAGATTTAACACAGACAGGTCGCCTCTCATCAGTGGATCCAAACTTGCAAAATATCCCTGTTCGCTTGGAGCAAGGTCGTCTCATCCGTAAGGCTTTTGTCCCATCGACTGAGGACGCAGTGCTTTTAAGCTCGGATTACTCACAGATTGAGTTGCGCGTGCTTGCCCACATTTCGGGAGATGAGCATTTGATTGCTGCTTTTAAAGAGGGAGCAGATATCCATACCTCTACAGCCATGCGTGTTTTTGGCATTGAAAAGCCAGAGGATGTCACACCTAACGATCGTCGTAACGCCAAGGCTGTTAACTTCGGTATCGTTTATGGCATTTCTGACTTCGGCCTTTCTAACAACCTTGGCATTAGCCGTAAAAAGGCCAAGGAGTATATCGACACCTACTTTGAGCGTTATCCTGGTATCAAGGCTTATATGGATAATGTGGTTCGTGAAGCCAAGGATAAGGGCTACGTAGAAACTCTCTTCCACCGCCGTCGTGAGTTGCCAGATATTAATTCTCGTAACTTTAACGTCCGCAACTTCGCAGAGCGTACAGCTATCAACTCTCCTATCCAAGGAAGTGCCGCTGATATCCTCAAGATTGCTATGATTAACCTAGACAAGGCTCTGGTAGAAGGTGGCTATAAAACTAAGATGCTCCTACAGGTGCACGATGAAATCGTCCTTGAGGTGCCAAACGACGAACTTGTAGCGATGAAAGCCTTGGTTAAAGAAACCATGGAAGCTGCAGTTGAACTCGCTGTCCCTCTCATTGCAGATGAGAATGATGGCCGCACATGGTATGAGGCAAAGTAAAACATGAAAGAAAATTTTCCATTTACCTATTTTCTCTTGCGCTACATGCTAGGATTTCTGGCCGTTGTCCTAGCTATCGTGGCAGTATTGGTGATCATCACCTACTTTATGACTAAATAGAAATAGACAGATGAAAGCTGGACTGAGGTCCGGCTTTTTTTGATGCAGATATTTGTAAATGAAAAAAGAATCACTAATTAATATCTAGATATTTTAATTAAAATTCTAATTTGATTGAGGATGGGATTGTTGGATTATAGTGAAAGTTATGATTATATAAGCGTTCTTGATAAATGAATATAAATTAATTTTTCAAAAAATACTTGACTTATCAACCATACAATTGTTAACATAATGTCAAAGAGATTTAAATGATTTAATATTTATATTAGGTCGTTTCTTATGAAAGGATAGTTATGAAAAAGAAATTAACAGGATTTGCGCTCTTATCAAGTTTGTTCTTGCTGACAGCTTGTAACGCAACAAATACGGGTGCTTCAGGCTCAGGCGACAGCGCTTCTAAGTCTGAACAAGTGAGTGGTGATTCATCTGAAACGGAGGAAGTGAGCTACGATGAGCTCTATGCTTCAGTCTTGGATCTCTATCGCCCTATTGCTCTGAACGGCGATACATCAGCTGTTCCAAGTGATCTTTCGTCTGACGAAGCTTATGCGACTAGCACTATTTTTGATGCTAAAAGAGCAGGAGAAAACGTGCAATATAGTTATGTAGACATCAACGGTGATGGCTCAGCTGAGCTTTTGATTGGTACTCCTGACAGTGTTCATGCCCTTTATTATCTTGATAATGATGATAAGCCTGTATTTGCCAAAAGTGCTGGAACCTTTGCCAAGGGTGGTTACTTGAGCACCATGAAATTCTATAAAGATGGTACGATTTACTGCCAACTATTCCAACGTATGAGACCTGAGGCCAAAGCTGAGACCTATGAAATTAAAGATGGTGCCTTTAGCCAGCTTCAATCAGTTGATTTCAGCATGTCTGATACAACTGACGGTGCCAGTAAGGTCGGTCTCGGTGATGCTCAGACTCTGGATTTATCTGTCGAAGATTGGTATGACTTTGACGACTCAAGTAGCGACGAGACAGATGCAAGCAGTAGCGATAGCAAGTCCAACCAAGAGACTGGTATGGATATCAATGCCATCCAAAATGGTGATTTCTCTAGTATTGCTGGAACTTGGAAGAATGGTAAAGGGATGACACTGACTTTTGACAAGAATGGGTTGGTTAGTGACACAGAAAGGATAGGGATTGAATATTCAAAGGTTACGGATGGCTACCTTAAATCAGGTACTAGTCCTAAATCTGGTGTTGGTGCTGCTGGAGGAGCAATGGCATTCTTACCTAAAGGAATATCTCTGACTGGGGAGATAACATCATCACCTAATGAGAAAGTAGACGATCAGTCAGATAAAAGTAAGGATCGTATCTGGGGTGGGCAGTCGCTTTATGGCACCACAGACGACAGTTACTTCTTCTACAAAGTAGATTAATAATTCTCAAGCTGAAACTTGAACGTTTCGGCTTTTTGTTCTCTATAGTGACATTTATGTCACTATTTTTTATTGGCCATCTTACCTATAATAGAAGCACAACTAAGAACAGTGGCAGGAGTTCTTAATAAAAAGGAGTGTCGTATTATGATTGAGTTTTTGATGTCAAAAAATGTGACTTATTTGGAGTTGTTTTATATCTTTTGGGGAGTAGTTCTTTCAAAAGTATACCTTGCTTTGCGTAGCCGGAAGCACAATAAAGTTGATGCATAAGAAAAAGGGTAGCACTCAACGCTATCCTTTTTTGCTGTCTTCATAAGTTTTAATCATTTTCTTCTGTGGTGTGGCCATTGGGAACTGGTCGAAGTCTTCAGCCGCTACCCAGCATAGCTCCTTATCGGTAGTGACTTTATCGTCATTAACGCTACCTTCCACCATCTCGATGGTCCATTTTTGGTGGCTGAAAGTATGCTTTACGGGTGTAAAACTATTATTCGTCCACTCTGGTTTGAGGGCATAATTTTCCTCAAAAATAGCCTTTTGAGAGACTGTCTCGAGAATACAATCGTCCTTTTCAAAAAGACTAAGTTGTTGACCAATAAAGTCCGTTTCCATGATAGGGAAGGACCAGAGACCACCTAGTAGGCGTCCCTCGACATTTTTTTCGAGCAAAAATTCTCCCTTTTCATTTTTGATAATAAAAGCCTGAATTTGCATAGGTTTAGGCTTTTTCTTAGGCAATTTGATAGGGTACTTGTCATAAGTTCCGTTAAGATAGGCTGCACAGAAAAAGCGAATTGGACTTTCGTCTGGTCTCGGATTTTTAGCTGATTCGATATCGGTTCCAAGGTCCATAAGCGCCTGATTAAAATCACCTGGACGGTCAGGGTCAATCAAGATTTCCATAATCGCTTGGAAAATCTTACGATTTTTGGCGTCTCCGATATCATAGTTAACCTCAAAGAGACGAGCCATAACTCGCATAACATTACCATCAACAGCAGGTTCGGGGAGTCCAAAGGCGATACTAGAAATAGCACCAGCAGTATAGGGACCGATGCCCTTGAGTTTGGCAATATTGTCATAAGTATCTGGGAACTGGCCATCAAAGTCATCCATGATTTGTTGTGCAGCCTTTTGCATGTTGCGGACACGTGAATAGTAACCTAACCCCTCCCAAGCCTTGAGAAGTTTCTCTTCTGGAGCCTCAGCCAGATCCTTAACTGTTGGGAACCAGTCTAAAAAGCGCTCGTAATAGGGAATGACAGTTTGAACCTGGGTTTGTTGTAGCATAATTTCGCTAATCCAGATATAGTAGGGATTCTTAGTCCTACGCCATGGGAGGTCTCGTTTCTCTCGATCGTACCAGTCCAGGAGGGTACGACGAAAAGAGGCGATTTTCTCAGCATCCCACATGATAATGCCGTATTCTTTTAAATCTAACATGTCTCTATTGTAGCAAAGAAATCTTTTTTCAAAAAATCATGCGTTTTTCTGTTAAAAAGATTGACAAAAGTAAGCGTTTACATTATACTAAGAGTGTAAAGAAGATAAGGATTCATCAAGGAGGTAAAAGCCATGGTGAGAGTCAATATTTCAAGGTACAAAAACGGAGACTAAAATCTCTAAACAAAACAGTAGGCAAAACAAATAACTTTACCATTCATCTCTGAGGAGCGTGACCACATGACAGTAGGACGTTACAAGAACGGAGATTAATTCAGTCGCATAAAATAGCTACAAGGGAGTGATACCACCAGAAGTCGAAAGCTAAACTCAAATCTGTTAACTTAAGAAGAAGTGAGGTAAAGCTCATGAGAAATGTTAGTAGGTATAAAAATGGAGACACTTAGGTTGTTGCGTAAAATAGCCTAAGGAGTGATACCCATGCCACACGAAACGTAAATCCTATATTCTTAAGATGAACGAGGTGAGTTCATGAAAAATATCAGTAGGTATAAAAACGGCGATTAAAAATGTTGCATAAAATAGCTACAAGGGAGTGATACCACCAGAAGTCGAAAGCTAAACTCAAATCTGTTAACTTAAGAAGAAGTG
>NZ_JACLQK010000018.1:40561-49399 GCF_016648645.1 Streptococcus sp. 22.1
AGGTAAAGCTCATGAGAAATGTTAGTAGGTATAAAAATGGAGACACTTAAGCTGTTGCGTAAAATAGCTTAAGGAGTGATACCGATGCCAAATGAGTAAACTATCGACAAAAGTTAAATGCTTAAATCTTGTAAAAAAGTACCGAGGTGACGCTTATGTTGATGTTTGATGTAAGTCGTTATAAGAACGGCGACAAGTAAATCTCATTGAGTGGTCAATGGGGAGATAGGTCTCAAATCATACGAATCAGAGGTGATTACTATGATGATGAATTTAGGACGTTATAAAAATGGAGACACTTTAAGTTATTGCACAAAATAGCTTAGGGAGTGATACCAATGTAATAGAAAATTTACAATACAAAAAAGTTATTTGTAAGTTGATGGAGGTAATCTATGATTGCTAGGTATAAAAATGGTGACACACAATGACTCCTCCTTATGAAAATATTTTTTACAAAATTCCAAAAGGATGTTCTAATGACAATTGAAGAATCTTAAAAGCTCATTCTAGCGTGTAAGAATGAGCTTTTTGATATGTGAAATTTTAGTGAAAGACTCTTAGTCCTTATTGTTTAACCGGACCTTTCGTAGGAGAGCCAGTCTTTTTTGTTCTTCGACTAGAGCCATAAAGATTTGGTACTGTTTTTGGAGATGTGGCAGGAAGCTCTTAGGAATCTTGCTATCAAAGCTTAGGTTGTTCAGAAATATGGGAGCGCTACTGTCTCTATAGATTTGTCCTTGGAAGAAGTAGTTGTCGGTCACGATATCAATTGAGATACGTGATGAGCGCCATCGCCGTTTGCGCATGTACTTGGGTTTCCAACGAATCTTAAGTTGTTGGTCCTTGATATACCACCCCATGATGTCTATTTTAGCAGTCTGTTTTGTTTTGTCATCAAAGTAGGTTACTGGGACGCTTAAAACCTGCTGGCTTCTTGGCGAGGTTAAGAAGGGATGAAAATCAGGAATGAAGTCGTAGTCCTTGCTAGACACTTCCGATAGACCGTCTTCTTCTCGTACTTTGCCACGACTGGTGTACTTGAAGAAGTCAAAACTCTTACCTTGTCTTTCTAGTCGATCAGCCTCTAATTGATATCTTGTCACCTGATTACCGATATTTTTAGTCGTCTTGAGGTAACGCATGATTTCTTCATCCTTGTAGTAAAGAGCGACGAGATTTTTTAGACGCTGACTAGGGTCCAGAGAGTGTAACTTGTTTGGAAAAGACAAGATTTGTATGCTATGAACAGAGGCCAAAGGGACAGCAGCGATACCTGATAAGAGCTTGCCTTGTTCAAAGAGGGAGACGGTATCAAAATGACTGGTATGACCAAGCGAATGTCTTATATCAACAACAAAGAGGTTATTGTCCTGTTTGAAAGTGATAATGTAGGTATCACTCGGACCTAAGTTTTTAAGGTTATATTCTAGGGAAGTAATAGGAATATTATAGTAGTGGTTAAAGGTTGGAAGTCCTAGTTTTTCTCCTAATTTCTTTTTATGATAAAGCATTCTCTTATTTTAGCATGAAGTTTGACGGGAGAAAAGATGACGCATAGGGTTTAATTTTTTCTAAGGGATTCAAATTTCTAACTCTTTACTTTTTCCTTGCATTATCCATCAAACTTTGGTAGAATTATATCTTGTGAGTGCACCTCACTTACTCGTGGCGAAAGACCATGAGTCATTAGACCAAAAGAGGAGGAAAATATCAATGGCTAAATACGAAATTCTTTATATCATTCGTCCAAACATTGAAGAAGAAGCTAAAAACGCTTTGGTAGCACGTTTCGATTCTATCTTGACTGACAACGGTGCAACTGTTGTTGAATCAAAAGATTGGGAAAAACGTCGTCTTGCATACGAAATCCAAGATTTCCGTGAAGGACTTTACCACGTTGTTAACGTTGAAGCAAACGACGATGCAGCTCTTAACGAGTTCGACCGTCTTTCAAAAATCAACGGTGACATTCTTCGTCACATGATCGTTAAACTTGACGCGTAAGAAGGTAAATTATGATTAATAATGTCGTACTCGTTGGTCGCATGACCCGTGATGCGGAACTTCGTTATACACCAAGCAACGTTGCTGTTGCAACATTCAGCCTTGCGGTTAACCGTAACTTCAAGGGTGCTAATGGTGAACGTGAAACAGACTTTATTAACTGTGTTATCTGGCGCCAGCAAGCTGAAAATTTGGCTAACTGGGCTAAGAAAGGCGCATTGATTGGAATTACAGGTCGTATTCAGACTCGTAACTATGAAAATCAACAAGGTCAACGTGTTTACGTAACTGAAGTTGTCGCTGATAATTTCCAAATGTTGGAAAGCCGTGCGGCACGTGAAGGTCACAGTGGTGGTTCTTACAACGCTGGAGGATTTGATAATTCAAATTCATTCGGTGGTGGAGCTTCAACTGGTGGTTCATTTGTTGGATCACAACCTGCACAATCTACACCAAACTTCGGTCGTGATGAGAGTCCATTTGGTAATTCAAATCCAATGGATATTTCAGATGACGATCTCCCATTCTAAGAATGGACAAAACGAATTAAATATATAAAGGAGAAATAAACATGGCTCAACAACGTCGTGGCGGATTCAAACGCCGTAAAAAAGTTGATTACATCGCAGCTAACAAAATCGAATATGTTGATTACAAAGATACTGAGCTTCTTAGCCGTTTCGTTTCAGAACGTGGTAAAATTCTTCCACGTCGTGTAACAGGAACTTCAGCTAAAAACCAACGTAAAGTAACAACAGCGATTAAACGCGCTCGCGTTATGGCACTTATGCCTTACGTAAACGAAGACTAAAAATAATGCCCTCGACTGAGGGTATTTTTTTCTGCCTTGATTTTGTAGTTTTTTGTTATTTTTAGGCTTGTGTGCTGAGTTTTATTTTATACTTTAGAGAAAAAGAAAAACCAACTGGTCTTCTCATTTATCTTGAGGAGCTAGCTGGTTGTTTTGTGGTATATAGAGTGTGTTTTCTAAGAAATCATCAAATTTTTGGTCGTTAACGAGGATATCGATATTGTCTTTGAAGACCTTGAAGCGGTTGGATAACCAGTGTGTTTTGATGTCTGCCCAATTGTTGAAGCGACTCCACCTGTAAGGAAGTGTAGGGTCCTGTTTTTCAAAGACATAGATACTGCCGTCTTTTTCATAAGCTATAGCCGTGTGGAAATTGCTGACATCACCAGGGCTATTTTGAAAGACCGATAGGAGTTTAACCTTCTCTGGAAACTTGAGTCCAGCTTTTTTCCAAGCTTTAAGGAGATCGTCTGTAGTCTGATAGCTGATATTATCACCAAAAAGGAGACTGTAGAGAGCTTGATCCTTGGCAGTTAACTCTTTGTGGTGTGACTTAAGATCTATAAATTCGTTTTGAAGGGGGAGGTCTAATTTGATAAGGTCCTCTGAGCTTGTAATAAGGTTATGAAGGAGCAGGAATGATGTTCGTCGGCAGTTTAAGTCATCAGTAAAGTGTGATTTGTTATCTTCAAAAGTTTTTTCATTAAGGAAGGTGACGAATTGGTTTTGGTCCTTGCCGATTTTACTTTTGGTCCATTTTTTGACAACTGGCTGAAGGTTTGTATTTTCCTGATTGTAACGAGTAATATAAGGGGCTAGATTGTCCCAGTCTTTGGTCGGTATGCCTTTGCTTTTTAAGGCTTTGGCTAGCTGTTTTTCCTGAGTGGGAGTCGTCACGTTGTTGAAACTATAGTAAGCTTGATAGTTTTTCTGAGTATTCTTGTGGCTGCATGCCATAAGTAATAGGCAGCAAGCAATGATTAGTAGAGGGAATTTGATACGCATCTATTGGAATTCTTTCTTTTGTCTATTAACTTTAACATTTTAGTATAGAATAGCCAACTGTGTCAAGATTTCTGACGTAAAAAAGCACCCATAAGGGTGCTTGAGGTTGAGATTGATTAAGATGCAGGTGCGTAAGTACTTTGAACGTTGTAGTGACGTTTGAAGAAGTATTTGGCAACACCAGCGATGACACCAATGATAAGGATCACAATTGGTGAAAGACCAGGGTTGAGGTAGCTTGGAAGAAGGGCTGTAAGACTAAAGAGGGCAAACCATGCAATAAAAGAGAGAGTGATGATGGTCATGCTGAACCACCATTTTGGACGTTCTTCCTTTGGTTTGTTATTGTGACGGTAGATGTAGTGGTAAGGGGTATACATAGCAAGACCGCCAATGAATGACACTGAAAGCAGGGTTGTGAGGCCGTAGCTGGTTTGTGTACCTGAGAAACCAAAGATTGCGTTCATGATAGCAACGATGGCTAGAAGGAAGAGTGAGGTATCAAGCCACATCTTCCAAGGTGTTTTATCTGTTTCAGGCACTTCTTTGCTAGGCTTACCAGTTTCAGGTTTTTGGTGTTTTTCAGGAGAGAAACTAGCTGCCCAAACAGTTGGAGCACCAAGGAGTCCACGTCCTGTGATTCCTTTTTTCTGGTTTTCGATAAGTTCAGGAATAATATCGCCAAGGATATCTTTGATTTCTTGGTCTGACTTACCATCTTTGATGAGTTGGTTGGTTGCGATGTGGATAAATTCTTGGTTTTTCTTGGTGAGTTTTTGGATGTCCATGAGATGACCTTTCGATAAATAGTATTATTTTTTAGTTTTGTAGTTTAGGGAAAAGAAGAGGCTCTATGTTAGAACCATTTTTTCCTGATAAAGTAGATAACAACGCAGGATGACCCGAAGGCTGCGATGAAAAAGATAACCCAAAAGGCGTTATCTAAATCGTTTAGAGGCATAGAATTATTTTTAAAGTTCATGCCGTAGGCGGAGAAGATAACGGTTGGGATGTCCAGAGCCATAGTCATGAGAGCGAGTGTCTTCATGATAGTGTTCTGGTTATTGCCGATGATAGAAGCAGCGGTTTCAGCCATGGCATTCAAGACATTTTCATAGATGCCTGCCATCTCAATGGCCTGTTGGGTTTCGACCAGTGTATCTTCCAAGAGATCCTCGTCCTCGATATATTTCTTCAAGCTAGAGGCGTTACCTGTTAGCTTTTTGACAATTCGCTCATTCATCTTAAGTGAGGCTTTTAGATAGACAATGGATTTTTCCAATTCCATCATGTCAATCAAGTGCTCGTTTTTAGTCGCATTTTCCAACTGAGCTTCCAATTTATCGCTCTGACGGTCGATAGAACGTAGGGCGGTTAGGAAGAGTTGAGCATTGCGATAGAGAATCTGAAAGACAAAACGGGTCTTCATAAAGGTGTAGAAGTTACGTACACGGTGGTTGAGGAAGTTGTCCATGAGGCTGATGTCCTCGAGACAGGTTGTAACAACCACCTCATCGGTAACGATGATACCCAATGGAATAGTGACGTAGTAGCTTTTGTTATTACGCTCTTCTTGGGTTGGGACGTCGACTAGAATCAGGGTGTAGTCATCTTCGACATCGATACGTGATGTTTCTTCCACGTCCAGAGGGGCACGGAGGTCTTGAATATCAATGTTAAAACGTTCTGCGACCTTCATGGCTTCTTCTTGGGAAGGGTTCACCAAATGAATCCAAGCACCAGGCTCGAATGTTTCAATTTCTTTGAATTCTTTTCCGGTGGATAAGAACATTTGTTTCAATGGGAACCCCTCCTTCGTCATTAGGTAAGTGCTAGCGTCTTGATTATAAAAGGATTTTTACAATCGCTTTTAAGTAAAATAAACACTGCTCTTAGCTTTTTTAGTGATGTCAAATGAGGCTTGGGACGATGTTCCTTGCCTTTTTTAGACACTCCAATATTATACTACATTTGAAACATTTTTGGGCTGGATAAATTGAAATTTTGTTATAATATGAGAGAAAGTCGGGATGGATTTTCCATCCGTCTGTAGAAAGGAGCGGCAGTAGCTTTTGGGCTAGGGCCTCTTAAAAATATGCAAGATAAGTTAGTGATTCATGGAGCAAGAGCTCACAATTTAAAAAATATTGATGTGGAGATTCCGCGTGATAAACTGGTGGTGGTGACGGGTTTGTCAGGTTCTGGGAAGTCTTCCTTGGCCTTTGATACCATTTATGCAGAGGGTCAGCGACGCTATGTTGAAAGTCTCTCAGCCTACGCCCGCCAATTTTTGGGAAATATGGAGAAACCTGATGTGGACTCGATTGATGGTTTGAGTCCTGCCATCTCCATTGATCAGAAAACAACAAGCAAAAATCCTCGTTCGACGGTCGGGACGGCAACGGAGATTAATGACTATCTTCGTCTCCTTTATGCGCGTGTGGGTGTCCCCTATTGTCCTAATGGTCATGGAGCCATTCAGTCGTCCTCTGTGGAACAGATTGTTGACGAGGTTCTAGCCCTTCCAGAGCGTACACGTATGCAAATTTTGGCACCAATTGTTCGTCGTAGGAAAGGGCAACACAAGGCTGTTTTTGAGCGTGTACAGAAAGACGGTTATGTTCGTGTTCGTGTAGATGGTGAGATTTACGATGTCACAGAAGTGCCAGAGTTGTCCAAGTCTAAGATGCATAATATCGAAGTGGTTGTGGACCGCTTGGTAAATAAGGAGGGTATCCGTAGTCGTCTCTTTGATTCGGTGGAGGCGGCCCTTCGTTTAGCAGATGGCTACTTGATTGTGGATACTATGGATGATAATGAGTTGCTTTACTCAGAACATTATTCTTGTCCGGTTTGTGGCTTCACAGTGCCTGAGTTGGAGCCTCGTCTCTTTTCATTCAATGCGCCATTTGGCTCTTGTCCGACCTGTGATGGTTTAGGTAATAAACTAGAAGTTGATATGGATTTGGTTATCCCTGATGCTAGTAAGACCTTACGTGAAGGTGCTCTGGCGCCTTGGAACCCTATTTCGTCCAACTACTATCCAGCCATGCTTGAGCAGGCTATGGAGCAGTTTGGCGTGGATATGGATACGCCATTTGAAAAACTGAAAAAAGAAGAACAAGATTTGGTCCTCTACGGATCTGGGGATCGTGAATTCCATTTCCATTATGTTAATGATTTTGGTGGGGTGCGTGATATTGACATTCCTTTTGAAGGGGTTGTGACTAATATTAATCGTCGCTACCACGAGACCAATAGTGATTTCACTCGCAATGTCATGCGAGGTTATATGAATGAGCTGTCATGTCCAACTTGTCATGGCTATCGTCTTAACGAAGCAGCTCTCTCGGTTCGTGTTGGTGGGGAGAATGGCCTAAATATTGGTCAAATCTCTGATTTGTCTATTTCAGATCATCTTCAGGAAATTGATAGCCTGGAATTAGGTGAAAATGAAGGAATGATTGCCCGTCCAATTATCAAGGAAATCAAGGATCGCTTGACTTTCCTTAATAATGTAGGTCTTAATTATTTGACCCTCTCTCGTATGGCCGGAACCCTTTCTGGGGGTGAGAGTCAGCGTATCCGTTTGGCGACACAGATTGGCTCTAACCTTTCTGGAGTCCTATATGTTTTGGATGAGCCTTCTATTGGGCTTCATCAGCGTGACAATGATCGCTTGATATCAAGTCTTAAAAAGATGCGTGACTTGGGCAATACCCTGATTGTGGTGGAGCATGATGAAGATACTATGCGTGAGGCTGACTGGCTTATTGATGTGGGACCTGGTGCTGGTGCTTTTGGTGGTCAAATCATGGCTTCAGGAACCCCAGAGGAAGTTGCTAAGAACAAGAATTCAATCACCGGGCAGTATCTGTCAGGTGCAAAATCAATTCCTGTTCCTCAGGAACGTCGTGTAGGTAATGGTCGTTTTATCGAGGTTAAAGGTGCTAGTGAAAATAACCTTAAGAATGTATCTGTCAAGTTTCCACTTGGAAAGTTGATTGCAGTCACTGGTGTTTCTGGTTCGGGAAAATCGACTTTGGTTAACGGAATTCTCAAGAAAAAGATTGCCCAAGAGCTTAATCGAAATAGTGAGAAACCTGGTAAACACAAATCAGTGACAGGCATTGAGCATATCGAGCGTTTGATTGATATTGACCAAAGTCCAATTGGGCGTACACCTCGTTCTAATCCAGCGACTTATACAGGCGTTTTTGACGATATTCGTGATCTTTTTGCCCAAACCAATGAGGCCAAGATTCGAGGTTATAAGAAGGGGCGTTTCTCTTTCAATGTCAAGGGTGGCCGTTGTGAAGCCTGCTCTGGTGACGGTATTATCAAGATTGAGATGCATTTCTTGCCTGACGTCTATGTCCCTTGTGAGGTTTGCCATGGAACACGCTATAATTCTGAGACCTTAGAAGTTCGTTATAAGGGCAAGAATATTGCTGAAATTCTGGATATGACAGTTGATGACGCAGTTGACTTCTTTGCGGCTATCCCTAAGATTGCTCGTAAGGTGCAGACAATCAAGGACGTGGGGCTCGGATATGTGACTCTGGGACAACCAGCGACAACCCTATCAGGGGGTGAGGCCCAGCGTATGAAACTGGCTAGTGAGTTGCACAAACGCTCTACAGGGAAGTCCTTCTACATTCTGGATGAACCGACGACGGGTCTCCATACAGATGACATTGCTCGTCTTTTGAAGGTGCTTCAGCGTTTTGCGGATGATGGCAACACTGTTCTCGTGATTGAGCACAATCTAGATGTTATCAAGACCGCAGACCACATCATTGATTTGGGTCCTGAAGGCGGTGTCGGTGGAGGTACCATCGTAGCTACAGGGACTCCAGAGGAAGTAGCAGCTGTTTCAAAAAGCTACACAGGACAATATTTGAAAGAAAAATTGATATAAAGGAAAAAGGGCTCTCTGTGTTCTGACCCCAAAAAGTTAGACAAATAATTTAAGCAAAGGATTTAGTTCTGTATTGTACAGGACTGAGTCCTTT